>PEAC01000217.1 GCA_002753305.1 Nitrospirae bacterium MYbin6 | reverse complement strand
GTCATTCCCGCGAAAGCGGGAATCCAGTCTATGAATTTTCCACTGTATTTTTCAAATGCGTTTGCCCTGGGTGGGCTGCCGGGCAAATAGATTAAATTGCCAGGAATATTTTATAATCACACCATTATCATATGGTCAAACATAACGAAAACAATACCCGAACTCACGCTAATCCCCAAAGCGCTGTACTTGCCGCATTTGGCTTAAGCGACATGTTCATAATGGCTCTGATTGCCGCTATTACGGTATTTGTTTTTTCTGATGTAAGAAATTTCGAATTGCTGAACTACGACGACAATGTCCATATAACGATTAATACTCACGTAACAACAGGCCTCAACATGGATAACCTCCTTTGGGCCTTGACCAACTCACACGACGGCAACTGGTATCCCCTTACTCTGCTTACGTATATGGGTACGGTTCAATTTTTTGGGGTTAACCCCGGTGCCCATCATCTGGTGGGACTTGTTATTCATGTGCTGAATTCAGTGCTGCTGTTTATACTGTTTCGCGCAATGACAGGGGCACGGTGGCGAAGTGCCTTTATTGCACTATTGTTTGCAGTACATCCGATGCATGTCGAATCGGTCGCGTGGGTTGCGGAACGAAAGGATGTCCTTAGCGCCTTTTTTGGTTTTCTTGCCATGCTGGCCTATGTTTATTATGCCGAAAGGCCTTCTGTTATGAAATATTTGGGTGTGCTTTTGTGTTTTATCCTCAGCCTCATGTCCAAACCCATGCTGGTAACGCTGCCATTTGTACTTCTTTTGCTTGATTTCTGGCCTCTGGGGCGTCTTTATCAGGGTGCCAGGCGTCTGGTTATAGAAAAAATACCCTTTCTTTTACTTTCTGCCGCGGTGTCAGTTATAACAGTACAAACACAAAAGTCATTGGGGGCGGTTGTTTCGCTTGAACATCTGCCGCTTAAGATTCGTCTTGAGAACATACCCTTGTCATATGTCAAATATGTAGTAAAGATGTTTATACCGGACAAGCTTGCCTTTTTTTATCCAATTCCTGATGCCATACCCGTATGGCAGGTGGGCATCTCCCTGGCCGTGCTGCTATTGATTTGCGCGTTTGCCATTGTAATGGCAAGACGGCTTCCATACGTATTTACCGGCTGGTTTTGGTACATGGGGACTCTCGTACCGGTAATCGGTCTCGTGCAGGTGGGCTTACAGGCGATGGCCGACAGATATACGTATATACCTTACGTCGGATTATTTGCCATCGCGGCAATGGCGCTGCCTGGTTCGATTGCGGTGTCACACCGCAGAAAAACTATAATCGCCATTGCCGCCTCCGCGGTGATAATCCTGTGTGCCGCCAGGGCAAAGGCACAGGTTAACCACTGGCAAGACCCCGTTACCCTGTATCGACATGCCATTGAGGTGGACGGGGATAACTATATGGCTTACTATGGTTTGGGAACTTTTTATGTCTCGGAGGGTAAGCCAAACGAGGCCGTTACGGCACTGAAGAAATCCATATTGATCAGGCCAACATACGCAAAGCCATATATAAATCTTGGTATGGTCTTATTGTTCCAGCTTCAGAGGCCGGAGGAGGCCATTGCTTATTTTTATAAGGCAGTTGAATTAGACCCGTCAAGCGCCAACGCACATAACGGCATCGGCGCCTCACTTGCTATGTTAAAACGGCCTCATGAGGCCGTTCCATACTTTGAGCGGGCATTGGAGCTTGACCCCGGTTACGACCTGGCCCGCTCCAATCTGGCCAGGGCACGAGGTGAGGCTGGACTATGAGCGGCTGCCGTGCTATGGCATTCGCCTGTCTTTGCCCTTTTCCTTTTTCCACTTGTACCAGACGGTTTCGTTGCTGCCGGAGGGGTATATGAGGCGTTTAACCTTGCGGTATGGGGCGCCCCAGAGGCAGTTGTACCAACTGTTAAAGCCGGTGCGTTTGGCCAGTGCCAGCTCTTCTTCTGTTATTAGGTGCGGCTGAAAGCGTTTCTTGTGCTTATAGATGTGGTAGATATCCTCTCTGATGAGGCCGGTAAATATCCTGCCGCTTATGCGGCCAAGCAGCCCCGGCAGCGGCCTGAAGTATATGCTTACCTGAAAATCTATGAGATACGGGCGCATGTCCTCTCCGACAATGATGTTGCCAAGTTTATTGAGGTCGAGATAAAATATGTGCCTTGCGTGCAGCTCTGTTATGATGGCCCTGAGGCCGTCAAAAAACCCCTCCGGCAGCTCCCCCTTATATTCATGAAGCGTCGTGCCCTCGGCGTAGAGGTGGAAGTATCCCCTCATTCCAAATCTTGGCCCAAGCGCCGGAATCCCCTCTATGTCGGCTATTCTTTTGTATATGCCGTATTCCCGCCGTGAAAAAAACACGGCCAACGGCCTCAGCAGTATCCCAAGTATAAACCGGAAATCGGAGAGTTTTAGCACGTATCTTACACCCGCGTCGTTTCTATAGAGGACATTTACTGAAAAGAAGTCCTCCTTCAGGATTTTTTCATATCCTTTGCCTCATGCAGCGCTTGCCTCT
>PEAC01000216.1 GCA_002753305.1 Nitrospirae bacterium MYbin6 | reverse complement strand
GCGCGTAATGAAATTAATAATCCGGCGACTGGCCGTGAAACAGGAGGAAATAATTGCAGATAGAAATATCAAATGATGTACGGTTCAAGGCCGCAGAACTACCAAGAGCCGTACTGGATACCATCGAGGGGCGGCTGACAATGGCGAATCCTAAGTATCAGGACGCAATAAAGTATGACCGCTATGCAGGGAATATTGAGCCTGAGTTGATGTATTGCCGGTATGTGGACGGCAATATTGTAATCCCGCGTGGATTTATCTATCAACTTATGGGAATTCTGAACGGCTATAGAATATCCTTCAAGATAAACAATCAGACCACGAAGTTTAAGCCCATGCCTTTTACCTTTACAGGCGAGCTGTACCCACACCAGAGGAAAGCTCTGGACATTATCCTGACCAAAAAATGCGGGGTATTATGCGCGCCGACCGGCAGCGGCAAGACAGTTATCGGATTGGCAGCAGTATCCAAGAGACAACAGCCGACATTGATTATTGTCCACACAAAGGAGTTGCTTTACCAGTGGCAGGCCAGGGCAATGCAATATCTTGGGTTGGATAAAGAGGAAATCGGGCTTATCGGAGATGGCCACAAATCCGTAGGGCTTCTCACTATCGGGATAAAGAACACGCTGATCAACGAGATAGACGGAATCAAAGACCGCTTCGGGTTTGTCATCGTTGACGAGTGTCATCACACACCGGCGGCCACGTTCACTGACGTTGTAGGGAAACTGTCAGCGGCGTACATGCTTGGTTTAAGCGCCACGCCGTATAGGAAAGACCGCTTAACCAGGGTGATATACTTCTATCTTGGAGATAAGGTGCATGAGATAGAGACAGCAGACCTACAGGAGAGCGGGTATATTCTTAAAGCAACTCTTGAGGTTATTGAAACAGGGTGGGACTATCCGTATTCAGACGATTACAGCAGTATGATTTTAGAATTGACAGGGGACGAGGTGCGCAATGAGATTATACTTAAGGCCGTCTTAGGCCGCGTACAGGCCGATAGCGGTATAGCGTTAGTGTTGTCCGATAGAAAAGACCATTGCCGGTATCTGTGTCGTAATCTCACAGGGCAGGGTGTGAGAGCTGCGTTACTATTAGGCGATACACCAAAGAAGGAACGGACGGCAATCGTGGATGGGCTTAGAGCCGGTGAATATCAGGCGTTGGTTGCCACTGCTTCACTTATCGGGGAGGGATTTGACTTGCCGGACATATCGAGTATCTTTTTGACAGTACCGATAAAATTCAGTGGCAGATTAACGCAGTATGTAGGCCGTGCATTGAGGACAGCGGAGGGTAAGACAGAAACGCGGGTATTCGACTTTGTAGACCAGAACCCCGGGCTACAGAGCAGCTTCAGAAGCCGGTTATATGCGTATCAGAGAATGGGGATTGAGGTAGAGGCCGGAGTTGGAAGGTAATGTTGTATAACGATTCTAAGGCGGCTGTCCGCTTTGCTGTCAGCGCCGTTTTGAGAGTATGGCAATGATATACAGGGGTATGCCGATTACGGCAACAACAAGGAAAACTATGACTAAAACAGATGCTATATTGGCGGCTATACGACTTGCGATTTGGCCGAATGAGGGGAAGAGGATGAAGGAAAAACATAACAATACACAGAAAATAGCATTGATTATATCCGCACGGGTAACGGAATCATCTAATCCACCACCTTTTTGGGAGCGATGAATTATGGCTGACAAGACAATACAAATCGCTATTTCGGCTGTCGCCACAGGGTTTGAGAGCATTGCTAAGGGTGTAAATACCATTAGTGATAGTTTAATACAGATAGGAAAAAAAGTAAATGAGTACTAACAAAAACAGACAAAGAGGAAAGGCCACTGAGCGGGCGGTAGCGAAGCGTCTTGACGGCAAGCGTGTCGGTGTCATGGGCGGAGAGGATGTGGAACATCCGATATTCAGTATTGAGGTAAAGAGCCGGAAGGCGTTTGTTGCCACTGACTGGATGGCACAGTCCGCGAGGAACTGCCCGGAAGGGAAAGTACCGCTGGTGGTTGTCCATGTGACCGGCCAGCGGCACACAGAGGATATGGTTATTCTGAGAATGAAGGACTTTGAAGATTTTCTGGGGAAGCTGAAATAAGCATGAAGCTGGAAAGGGAAGACATAGAGACTTTACTTGAGCCAATGACTGAGAGGTTGATTGAAGCCCTTAAGCCTATTCTTTCGGCTAATGCTAAGAAAGACATCGAACCTGATACAATCTTTGACGTGCGGGGCTTATCCGAATACCTAAAGGTTACTCCGAAATGGATTTACGAGCGAACACACCTCAATGGAATTCCTCACATTAAGCTGGGCGGCCAGCTTCGATTTAGAAAAAAGTCCATCGACAAGTGGCTTAACTCCTTTGAAACACCGGCGATTAGGCAGTTTAACGGGAAAATGCCATAACAGGCCACTACTCTACTAAGGTAGTGGTACAGCTAAATTATCCTTATATATCAATAACTATTAAAGCACTGTATAGTAAACTGTATAGTTGAAAAAATGTCTTGACAATAG
>PEAC01000215.1 GCA_002753305.1 Nitrospirae bacterium MYbin6 | reverse complement strand
CACAGGTGCGGGTTGGGGTGCTGCCTTTTGGTACTTCTAGTGTGCTGTGTAATGATCTTGGGCTAAAGGGCGGCATCAGGGACGCTGTCAGGAGGCTGATTAACGGCACAACGCATGATGTTGCACTTGGCAGGATAAAGATGCAGGGGCAGATAAGATATTTTATTGAAATGGCCGGTGCCGGGCTTGACGCGGCGGCTGTATACGGCCTTAACAGACGGCTGAAGGCATACGCCGGTATTGGCGCTTATATCCTGAGCGGGGTAACCTGCATAGTTAATGAAAAATTCGATAAAATGAACATGTCAATAGATAGTGGTGTTATTGCCTGTAATACGGTTATAATAAGCAATGGTGCGTGTTATGGGGGTAATCTTTGCATGGCCCCAAGGGCTGACATTAGAAGGCCCAGCCTCTATGCCACTGTATTTCGTTATTCGGACAGGCTAGAGCTGCTTATGGCAGTGGCGGATGTATTTCTTGGCAGACACGCCTCTGGTAAATCTAAATATGTGGAGCAAGTTGAGTTTAGCAAAATGATAATAGACACTGGTTCATTTCATGTCCATGTCGATGGGGATTACCTTGGCAGGACGCCTCTGGAAGTGGATATTGTTGAGAAGGCACTGAGGCTTGTTTACTGAGATGAGTAAAATACTGATAATCATACCGGCCTTTAATGAAGAGAAATCCATAGGGACGGTAATAGAGAAGATTCACCGTACCTCGCCTGAAGCAGATGTCCTTGTAGTGAGTGATGGCTCGTGCGACAACACTGTGGAGATTTCCAAGGGGCTTGGCGCCCATGTCATCAATCATGCCTTTAATCTTGGATACGGCGGCGCACTTCAGTCCGGTTTCAGGTTTGCATTGAAGAAGCACTATGACATCGTTATAACGATGGACGCCGATGGTCAGCATGACCCTGCCTATATTGAAAATCTTCTTACGGCAAGGGCGCAGCACAATGCAAACGTAGTCATTGGAACTCGCTTTCTTGAGAGTGATTACAAGGCAGGGATTTTCAAAAGGGTGGGGATTTCCCTGTTCTCTGCTATAATACATATATATACGGGCAAGAGGATAACAGACCCGACCTCCGGGTTTCAGCTCATGGA
Source organism: Nitrospirae bacterium MYbin6 (assembly GCA_002753305.1). Taxonomy (GTDB): domain Bacteria; phylum Nitrospirota; class Thermodesulfovibrionia; order Thermodesulfovibrionales; family Magnetobacteriaceae; genus Magnetominusculus. The sequence goes on along the minus strand of PEAC01000215.1, from coordinate 1,448 downwards.
CAGCGCTGTGCTGACTTACCTGTCGCATGGGGATAACTTTCCACTGGACTACCCTGATGCCAATATGATTATGCTTTTACATAAGAAAAAATTTATTGTAGTAGAGACGCCCGTTAAGATGTTTGACAGGTTAGACGGTGTGTCGATGCACAGCGGGATAAAGCCGCTGATATATATGATAAGGATGTTTCTTGCGATAATTATGGTAGTGCTAAGGAGAGATTGACAAAATGCCGCAGCGGGGTTTGATATGTCATTAGGGGCGCGCATATTTATAATTGTGACGGGGCTTTTGATATTTTTTATAATATTTGAGCTGGTAAGGAGGAGGAGGTTCAGAGAGGACCTTTCGATTTTATGGTTTGTTGTGAGTCTGATAATAATTGGCGGGGCGTTTGCGGATACGTTTATAAACTCGCTAGCACGTTTTTTGGGTGTCGGGTATCCACCTATTGTGATAATTATTTTTCTAATCTTGATCTTAATTGTATCTCTTATGTATTTTTCTATGCTGATTTCCGAGTTAAAGAGCCGAATTAAAGAGCTCACGCAAAAACTTGCTTTTATCGAGTACGAACTTGACAATAAGAGGGAGAAATAATTTATGTGGGATGTTTGTTAATATGAAATACATGGAGCAGTTTAATGTATTAAACATATCGCTCATACTCATCATTTTGCTTATGGGTGGTTATGAATATTATAAATTTAAAGAAAAGGACAACCTAAAGATATCAACAAATAAAAAAATGAGACTCGATACAGAAGAAGTAAAGCTCGACGATGCAAAAAAACTGCTCGCACGGGGTGATTATATGGTAGTAACAGAGAAAAATCTCTTTCATCCGGATAGAAAACCAGTAAAACAACAGGCAGAGTTCCCTGTGCCAGAATTCCTCGTCTATGGCACAATAACCGGGGCTATAAATACCGCATTCATAGAAGATAAGAAAACTCCATACACTACACCAGGCAGAGGGCAAAGGCAGCGGCTGGTACATGAAGGGGACAGCCTAAGCGGTTATACGGTCAATGCTATTACACCTGAATACGTGGAGTTCACAAAAGACGGTAGTAAACTGATTGTGAAGGTATTTGACTTCGTAAAGAAAAAGGTAAGGCAGTCAGGCGAATCGACAAAAACTGCCGCTGCCACACCGCAGCCGCCAGGCCATCCACTTATGCCTATGCCGCCGGTGTCTAATCCTCAAACGGCTCATATGCCATCCCCCCCTCAAGCGGCTCAGTTACCCTCCCCACCGGCACTTCCCATGCCTCCACCGGCTGCCCCTCAGAATCCTGGAGCAAAACAATCCACAGCTATGATGCCTCCTCCTGCGATAGGGCGTTGAGGCACTGCCTAATGTAGATAAGATGTATATAAAAAATGTTATAGACTAAATTCTTTGACTTTGGTATAATCATATGCTGATACAGTGTAAGTAAAT
>PEAC01000214.1 GCA_002753305.1 Nitrospirae bacterium MYbin6 | reverse complement strand
AATATGTCTTATTAACAGGACGCGCCGCCATAGGCAAGCAAACGGGGTAATTCAAATAAGAGTTCAGCAAGGCGGCAATTTTGCCGCCCAACAGGTAATACATTATGTATTACTATGACAATCCGAGGAGGAAAACAGACATGGCAGGTACAGACCCGAACGAAATAGTAGCAAAGGCGCAGAACTTCGCCGAGGACCAGTTGAACAACGCCCAGCAGTTCGTCAATAAACTATCGGAGCTTGCAACGACAGATTTCAACATATCGTTGCCTGCGATATGGGACTGGTCGCTATATGACAAATCAACAGAGGCGATGAACAAGGTATTGAACATGAAGCCGGAGGCACCAAAAATACTCGATCCGGATATGGATTTGCCGCAGGTGCCGGATTTTAACTTCACTGAGCCGGCGCCGGTAGACGTGCCGGAGCTTGAAGCACAGAGGCCGGAATTGAACTATCCGGACAAACCGGACGGGACATTGCCCGATATGCCGGAAATGCCGGAAATAAATGATATTGACCTACCGGAAAAGCCGGCGATAACAGTTCCAACGCCACCGGAGCTGGCGAGTTTTGAGATTCCGAAGCCGCCGTCGGTGTCCATACCGGCGTTTAGAGCAGTGTTGCCGGATGACGACATAATAGTGCCGTCCAACTTATATGGCGATTGGTTGAAGCACTATGATTTCAACGAGCAGGGATACAGATCGCTGTTAGGGGAGGCGATAGAGACACTGCTGTTAAACGATGTAAAAAACGGTGGCACGGGGATAAATCCCGAAGATGAGAGGCTGTTATGGGAGCGTGCGAAGGACAGGCAGAACATTGAGGCGCAGACATCAATAGACGAGGTGAGGCGTAATTACGCGGCGATAGGGTTTGCAACGCCGACAGGCGCGCTGATGTCACAGGAGGAAAGCGCCAGGAACAAGGCGGTAAAAGAGGCCGGAGGTACGGCAAGGGAGATATCGATAAAGCGGGCGGATTTGTACGCAGAGAACCGCAAATACGCCCTGGACAAGGCCATATCGCTGGAGAACATATTGATAAACTATCACAACACGCTAAAGGAGCGCAGCCTCAACGCATCCAAGGCGGTGCTTGACGCGGGGATAAAGATATATAACCTGGAGGTGGAGAGATATAACGCAAGGCTGAGCGGGTATAAGGCGGCGGCAGACGCGCATGAGGCGGCAATTCGCGCGGCCTCGACCCGAATACAGATGTATAAGACACAGCTTGACGGGGTATTAAGCGAAGAGCAGCACAGAAGGGAGGCGAAGATATCGGTTTACAAGGAGCAGTTATCTGCCGTAAACACGATGATATCTGTGTATAAGACGGAAATGGAGGCGGCCAAAGTACACAGCGAATTCGAGAAATCGAGGCTGGACGTATTTAAGACCAGTGTAGATGCATACCACACGCTGGTGCAATCGAAGACGGCGGAGTTTAACATGTACGAGGCCGAAATGAGAGGAGAGATGGAAAAGGTAAAAGTATACGAAAGCGATGTCAGGACCTATCAAACCAGGGTGGAGGGATTAAAAACTAAGGCAACGGTAAACTCCATAAACATAGAAAACCAGGCCAAGGAGGCGAAGTTGAAACTCGACGCGTATGGAGCAAAGTTAAACGGTTTCAAGGCAACGCTTCAAATGGCTGAGTCCAGGACAAAGAACCATTTAGAGCAATACCGGGCAGAGGTGACAGCATATGGTCAGGTAGCGGGAGCGGTAACAAAGACATACGACATGTTTATAAACACGGGGAGGCTGAACTCACAAAGCAACATAGAGGCAACGCAGCAGAGCGTAAAGCTGGCGGAGTTTGAGTTAAGGCGCCTGTCCGAACAGGCCAAGCTGCGGATGGATGCGTCCAAGGCAGGAGCCGACGTGTACAAAAACCTGGCAGCGGGCGCGCTGTCATCGGTAAATGCCCTGGCGTCGGTAACGAAGACCATCACATCAAAGGGATAGCAGAGGCATCAGGACATGAGGATAAACGGAGGCAAGCTGAAACTCGTATACTTTGCTTGTCTCCGTCAAAACCCTTAGATTATGAACCGTTAAAACACACTATATGAGGAGGTTAAGATGCCGTTTGGATCATCAGGAGATTGTGAGTATTATGGGAAATTATGTGAAGCAACTGAAGGAGCGGATGAATACGCCTGCAATACACAAAAGTGCTGTGAGGATTTTGGTAATACTATAACTACAATGTTTATTCGTCAGTGTTTGATTTCCAGCGACGTTCTTATTAATTTATTCCCTGAACTTACATATGATGAAATAAACTTTTATAGATATATAGCTCATATGTATTGCTATATACAGAGTCCAGGAGGAATACAGAAGGGATTATCTGTCATCATAGAAGGTCCGCCTGATTCGTGCAATAAATCGATGGAAATCGTTGAGGATGTCTTCAAAAAGGAGTTATCGTCATTTTCTAGCGCTTTGCGAAAGTATGAGAAGTTTTTTAAGTGAATATCTTGTGAACCTGTATAACATAATAGAGATGGTAACTGAATTTATCAATAGTGCGGGGCATATTATGTAGTAATCATATTTCATTCTGTCAATAAATGTCATAAAATAGATGATCCAA
>PEAC01000213.1 GCA_002753305.1 Nitrospirae bacterium MYbin6 | reverse complement strand
GCAAGAAGGTATAATGCCCCATATACGTACTATGAAGACTTCGACACAATCACCGAAAAAACGGCAGAACTGCTTTCACTTGGTAATGTAATCGGCTGGTTTCAGGGTAAAATGGAGTGGGGGCCGCGCTCACTTGGCAACAGGAGCATCATCGGCGACGCCCGTGACACGGAGATGCAAAAGAGGCTCAACCTGAAAATCAAGTTCAGAGAGAGTTTCAGGCCCTTTGCCCCGTCTGTATTGTTTGAGGACTTACCAGAGTATTTCACGACAAATACTGCATCCCCCTATATGCTCTTCATAGCCGATGTGGTAAGTTCGAGGACTAATCCACGCCCAAATAACTATAACCAACTGACAATAAAAGAGAAACTCTATCATGTTCGTTCCGATTTGCCAGCGATAACACACCTGGATTACTCGGCAAGGATTCAATCTGTACATAAGGAGACCAACCCGCGGTATCACAGACTAATCAGCAAGTTCAAGGAAAAGACCGGCTATGGGGTAATCGTAAATACGAGCTTTAACGTGCGGGGAGAGCCGATTGTCTGCACCCCGGAGGACGCCTACAGGTGTTTTATGAGAACGGAGATGGATTGCCTGGTGATGGGCAATTTTATATTTGACAAGAAGGCCCAAAGGCCCTGGCACGAGGAAAGGGATTGGAAAGAGGAGTTCGGGCTAGATTAGGAGTTAGAAGTTAGAAGCAGGAGGATTTACGTTAAATGGGTATTTTAAAGGAGTTATGGGATTTTTTAAGGGTCAGGAAAAAGTGGTGGCTTCTGCCAATGATCTTAGTGCTGCTTCTAATGGGCCTGTTAATAGTGTTTGCAGGCGGTTCAGCGGTAGCGCCGTTTATTTATACACTTTTTTAGGCTGATGGCTGATAATGGTGACGATGAAACCTAATATTGATACTCAAAAGACAATAAATGTGCTGGTGCTGGCAGCCATGGCGGGGTTTATTATTTTCGGCAGGGGGTGGCTCCTGTGGACGGCCTTTGTGCTTATGGCGCTGAACGTGTTTGCAGAGCCTTTGGTACGGCCAATAGCTGCGGCGTGGTTGAAGTTTGCCGAGGTACTGGGCACGGTAAACTCAAAAATCCTGCTTGCAATAGCCTTTTATTTTGTGCTGACGCCGCTTAGTGTCCTGTATCGTGTATTTAACAAGGAACTAGTCCTGCACTTTAAGGCCAAGGACCGTGAAACGCTCTTTGAGGATGTAAAGGAGCCGTACTCGAAAAAGACATTCGAGAGGCAATGGTAGCTTAACTCAGCAGTCAGATTTTTTAGCACGCGGCTTGCGTAAAAGATGTGAATAATTATATCATTACGCATTAACCATTGGTTTTAGCTTATGTTTGAAAGTGAGGGCCTGTATTGCATTATTTCGATTATAAGAACAATGTGTTCCACGCTGAGGATGTTTCAATGGAAACCCTTGTCGAGGCGTATGGCACACCTTTGTATGTTTACAGCTATAAGACGCTGCTGCGGCATTTTAAGTCCTATGACGATTCCTTTAAGGACTTCCCGCATATTATCTGCTACGCGCTGAAGGCAAACTCAAATGCTGCCATATTGAGGACATTCGCTTCGGAGGGCGGCGGGGCAGACATTGTCTCAGGCGGCGAACTTTTCAGGGCATTAAGGGCCGGTATCCCGCCAGAGAAAATCGTCTATGCCGGAGTCGGTAAAAAAGAGGACGAGATAATCTATGCACTCAGCGAAAATATCCTGATGTTTAACGTAGAGTCAGAACAGGAGCTGATGGCTATTGATAAGGCAGCCTCCAAACTTGGCAAATCAGCCCCGGTAGCGCTGCGCATAAACCCGGACGTTGACCCTGCCACTCATGCAAAAATAACCACTGGTCACAAAAAAAACAAATTCGGGATACCAATCGAGGGCGCCCTTGAGTTTTATAAAACCGCCCATAAACTCAAACACGTAAAGATTGTCGGTATTCACGAACATATCGGCTCTCAAATCATCAGTCTGAAGCCGTTTCTCGTTGCGCTGCAGCGCCTTGTATCGCTCATTGACGAACTGAAGGCCGAGGGAATCGAAATCAAATATCTGGACATCGGCGGCGGGTTGGGAATCCAATACCTAGATGAAATCCCGCCTCATCCTTCAGAGCTGGCCGAGAAGATTAAGCCTATCCTTCAGGGCAGAAATCTGACTATTGTCATGGAGCCGGGCCGGACACTGGTCGGCAATGCCGGGCTTCTGGTCACAAAAGTCCTCTATACTAAAAAGGGGCATGACAGGGACTTTATAATAGTCGATGCCGGGATGAACGATATGATAAGACCGGCCATGTATGACGCCTATCACCATATTATGCCCGTACATAAAAAGAAAAGGAAGGACGTGTTTGCAGACATAGTCGGCCCGATATGCGAATCCGGTGATTTCCTTGGCAAGGACAGAGAGCTGCCTTCCATGCTGCAGGGGGAATATGCCGTTGTTATGAGCGCTGGTGCCTATGGATTTTCTATGAGCTCTAACTACAACAGCAGACCGCGCACGGCTGAGGTACTTGTAAATGGCTCTGAACACTACCTGATTCGCAAAAGACAGACATACGAAGACCTGGTAAGAGATGAACTCATCCCAGAATTCATAAAATGAACATAGCGTTCACAAAGATGCAC
>PEAC01000212.1 GCA_002753305.1 Nitrospirae bacterium MYbin6 | reverse complement strand
GATATTCCGGGCGTAAGGGGCAGGAGATCGGCAACAATCGCCGCCGGATTTTTGTCTGTTCCAACGGCGGTGATGTCTTCGTCTTCCAGTTCCTCGCCCTCGTCGCTTAAAGTATGCCAGTTGGTAACGGCGATGATGCCGCCGCTGGTTGTTTTCCGTCCTATGTCTTCTTTGGGGCAAACGGCTCCTTGTACAAAGCGGAAAACTTCGTCTCTACAGGTTTCAGGGATAAAAAGTTCCTGATATTTCTTAATGTCCGAGTTTTCAAAATCCCTCTCGCCGCCGCGCTCTTTCCCCATGAAAGCATCCAGCAAGCGGTCATAAACAATCAGTCCGGGCGCAACAACAAGAAAGTTGCGCGTAAAACGCTGGTCATCCCGATAACGATTGGCATTTAATATCTGCCATATCATCAGCGTTTGCAGAACCCATGTCTTACCCGTTCCCGTCGCCATTTTCATACAGTATTTTGGATAGGCGTTTTTCTCCGCCATGATTTTCTGTAAAGCACGCGAATCTTCAAGCAACACTTCAGGTGCAATGGCGGTATAAAGCTCATTCAGAGTTGTTACGCCCATAACCTCATGCGCGTAAATCGTGTTCAGAATGGCCTGTTTCTGTCCCGCATGAAAATTGTAATCAGGGCGCATATCCACATAATCTTGCTGAAACCACCAGCGCAATAACTCTGCTGTCATGTCGCTGACTTCACGCAGAATAGGTGCAGTACCGCTTTCAAGTCCCATACATGCCGTTTGCACACGGGCGGTTAGATTGCGGGCAAGGGTTAATCTGTTAATGCTGTTCATGGCCTACGTCTCAACAATCGCTTCGGCTTCAAAACCGAAAACATCCACAGCGCGAACGCACACGCGCCGCTTACCGGATACGACGGGCAGGTTTGTCAATTCGGCCTTAGGCGTAACGCGGTAAAGGCCGCTATCGTTTTCGGTATTGCCGCGATAATCCTGCCAGACAGAACGGAACACCTCGCCGTCATAATCAGGATCAACGCCCCAGTATTCAATCAAGGACAGAGGATCATTGTTGATCGCCTTTTGCAGTTTAGCGCGGTTGGCTTCGTCGAGATTCAAGGCTTCCGGCGACAAAAGGACGTAATTATCCAGCATGATGGTTAGAGTTTCCTGACCACCGGACACGCCGCGTTTCACATCGCCAAGCACAAGGTATTGCAGAGAGGAAAACCGGACTTCCTCGGCTTTCAGCTTATTGCCCTTCTTTTTTAGCCGGTCAAGAAGATCAGGAGGGATAACCAACACTTCAAGTTTTTCGCCCTCGTTCAAACCCTGAATGTCATGCCCGATGCCCGGATCAAAATTCCATCCTAGCACGATAACCTTGTCCCACCCGCCCATGTGATTGTCGCGCAGTTGCAAGGCACGTTTCAGCGTAACAAGTCCCGTCATCTTGTTCGGACTGTCCACATAGACAAGGATTTTGTGGTTCGTAATTCGCCCCAAATTGCGGTTAGGGTTCTCTTCCGGCATAAGCGGCAACGCGCCATAAAGCCCCAATACGATTTCCGCTAAATCCCCCACACGAAACTTGCGCCCCATCGTGGAACGCGCCATTTCCACCTGATAATCCCCTATGTGCTGATAAAGAAATGGCTTTGCGTTCATATCAATCAGCCGCTTTCGCGTAATCATGCAAGCAGGTTTTCCAAGATCGGTGGCGATCCAATAACGGCCAAGCCGTTCGGCTACTGCTGCCGTTGTACCAGAACCAGAGAATAAGTCAGCAACTATACTATCTTTTTTTGATGAAGACCTGATAATACGTTCAATCAGCGCTTCTGGCTTTTGAGTAGGATAGCCAAGACGCTCCTTGCTTTTGGGATCAAGCCCTTTTATATGCCAAATAGATTCATCATTTTCGCTACCCATGTCCCATACACTATCTATTGGCTGCCCCTTCACTTCAAATACAATATCGTCCGGCTTCGGTTCACGTCCGTGCTTATTTACCCATTTTTTCAAATATCGAACAAATCTACTATCTTGAACAGGCATATTTGAGCCGTATATTATATGTCCATCAACTAAAAATTTCGCCCATCGCTTAAAATCGATCGTGTCTTCGGTGCTTTCATCAAAAACTTCATTGAAAATGGCATCATTGTTTTTGCGATAAAGATATATGTTGTCGTGCTTTCTTGGAAAATATCTATGAGTCTGCCCTTGAAAAGTTCGATAATGCCAAATTATTTCATTTACAAGGTTGTCTTTCCCCATTACGTCATCAAGCGCGATTTTTACATACGATCCGACGTGCCAATCAAGATGAACAAACAGATTTGCATTATTTGATAAGAGTTCTTTTGCTAAAACAATTCTTGGGATAATCATACCAAGATATGATGCCGTTCCGTCTGCCCATGTGTCAGAATATGCAAATTGCTCAATCGCGGTTGGTTTTTGTTCAATTGCACCGCCTTGGATATATATATTTGTTCGGTAATCCGCCTTGCTGTCAAAAGGCGGGTCAATATAGATCAAGTCCACTTTGCCGCGCATTGATGGCGTATCGTCATTGCCAGCCAAAAGCGCCGCCATAGCAAGAAGGTTATCGCCATAGATCAAGCGGTTCATGGCGGCAGGGTCAAGCCTGTGGCTGGCCCGTTCGGACTTTACAAACATGTTCTGCCAATTGGTGTCTTTAGATGGTATAAC
>PEAC01000211.1 GCA_002753305.1 Nitrospirae bacterium MYbin6 | reverse complement strand
TCAGAGAGGACACATCCTACAGGCTGTCGTTTATCCTCTTTGGCAGGCAGCTTACAGGCATAAATTTCATCATGAGAAACTCCTCCATCTGCGACACCAAACACCTGATAGGCGTTAAATTCATTGATTTACAGGAAGACTACAGGACAATCATAGGGCTGTATCTGGAGTCAGTTAAAATTGAGGGTTGATGACAGACAAATTTAGTGCCCTTTGTCTTTCGTAATCCATCTGTTAAACTTATCCATGTAGACATAAAACACCGGTGTGACGAACAGGGTCAGCATCTGAGAAAAAAACAATCCTCCGATTACTGCCACTCCAAGTGGTCTGCGGGCGTCGCCTCCTGCCCCAATCCCCAGCGCTATGGGCAGTGTACCAAACAGTGCTGCCATTGTTGTCATCATGATTGGGCGAAAGCGTATCATGCAGGCATGGTAAATCGAATCTACTGAGTTTTCCCCATTTTCACGCTCCAGCTGCAGGGCAAAGTCAACCATCATGATGCCGTTTTTCTTCACCAGACCAACCAGCATCACCACCCCGACAAAGGCATACACGTCAAGTTCCATTTTAAACAACATCAGCGTTCCCAGTGCCCCAAAACCGGCCAGCGGCAGTGAGGTCAGTATGGTTATTGGATGTATGAAACTCTCATAGAGAATCCCCAGCACGACGTATATGATTAATATCGTAATCAAGAGCAGGATGCCCATGCTGGTTATGGATTTTTGGAATTCCTGAGCAGAGCCCTGAAAGCTTGTCGTAATGTTTACTGGCAGTGTCTCCTTTGCTATTTTTGTGATTTCAAGGACAGCGTCACCGATGGACTTAGTGCCCTGGAGGTTAAAGGAAATAGTTGCCGATGGCAGTTGTGCCGTGTGATTTACTACAAGCGGGCCTGAACCCATCGTAATTTTTGCAACTGTGTATAATGGAACCATTCTGCCGTCGTCTGAGCGTATGTAAAGCAATGAGAGCGCCGAGGGGTCAAGCTGGTACTTAGGCTCGACCTCAAGGATTACCTGGTACTGGTTTATGTCGGTATAAATAGTCGATACCTGGCGTGTGCCATAGGCGCTGTAGAGTGTGTCCTGGATGGAGTTTAACGTAAGGCCCAGGGCTGAGGCCTTATCCCTGTCTACCTCTACGTTTATGCGCGGGCTGTTGAGCATAATATCGTTAGAGACATCGGTAAGGCCGTCTATCTCCCGCACCTTATGGGTTAATATATCGCCGTACTTGTAGAGTTCCTTAAGGTCAACCGACTGAAGTGTAAACTGATAGAGTGCATTTGTTACTTGCCCGCCAATGGTAATAACTGGTGGATTTTGAAGGAATGCCCGGAGGCCGACTACCGAGTTGAGTTTTGGGCGCAAAGCGGCTATTATCTGGTCAACAGAGCGCTTGCGGTCTTTGCTGTTGGACAGGGTAACAAACAATATGCCGGAGTTGGCACCGGGCAGGCTCATAGGGGCAACGACCGAGATGAGACTTTCTACGTCCGGTTCTTTTCTTGCGATCTCGGAAATGGTCTGCTGATGGCGTACCATGTCCTGAAAGGAGATACTTTCAGAGGCCATCGTAACCCCTCTGAAGTAGTTCTGGTCTTCGCCGGGAATAAATCCCTTTTTTATGTAAATAAATAAGAATACGGTTGCAGCCATGATAATTAGTGTAAATACAAGCATCGTATAACGGTGCTTTAGTACGGACTTCAGGAGTGAGCCATAGACTTTTAACACTGAGTCGAAGACCCTTTCGTAGTAACTATTACTGGCGTCATGGGTCTTTCCGCCGTGACGGAGAAATCTACTGCAGAGCATCGGCGTAAGCGTAAGGGAAATAAACCCTGAGACGAGGATAGCCACACCAATGCTTACGGCAAATTCCCTGAAGAGCTTGCCTATAATACCGGACATAAACATAATAGGGATAAAGACGACTACGAGGGATATGGTCATCGATAAGACGGTAAAGCTGATCTCTTTGGAGCCGTCAAGGGCGGCCTTCATTGCGGGTTCACCGTGTTCCATGCGCCGGAAGATATTCTCAAGCACAACAACGGCGTCATCCACTACAAAGCCTGCCGACAGGGTCAGGGCCATCAGCGTAAGGTTATTTAAGCTGTAGTTCAGGACATACATGACACAAAACGTACCTACTATTGAAAGCGGCACGGCTATCCCCGGGATGACTGTGGCCATTGCAGAGCGCAAAAACACATATATAATCATAATGACCAGAAAGATAGTAAATACAAGCGTGTACTGAACGTCCTGTGCGGATTCCCTGATATAGTCGGCCTGATTGTAAAAGACTTTCATGTTTAGAGATGCGGGCAGCTTGGATTTGAGCTTGGGGATAAGATTCATAATGCTGTCGGCCACTTCGACGGTGTTAGAGCCGGGCTGGCGTTTTACGACGATAACGATGGAGCGGTCAGCCTTGTCCTTTGTCTTAAACCATGCGGCGGTTCTGTTGTTCTCGACATCGTCCTCGGCAGTGCCGATGTCCTGAATCCTGACAGGAGAACCGTTGCGGTAAGCGACGATAAGCGGCAGATAACCGGCTGCGCTAAACAGTTGGCCGTTGGATTGAATTGAATATTGCTGGTAGCTGCTGTCGATGATACCGTTTGGGAGATTTACGTTGCCTGCGCTGATGGCGTTTTTGACCTGATCGAGGCCAACACCGGCAGAGACCAG
>PEAC01000031.1 GCA_002753305.1 Nitrospirae bacterium MYbin6 | reverse complement strand
GTCGACGATTTTTGTCATGGGGGCGCTCCTTCCGGTTACGATTTGCTTTATGAATTTGCAACACATAAACGGCAGGCAATCTGTTTTTTTAGAGAAGGCGCTGCCGGATTTTATAATGAGAAATGCAAAACCCTTTGTCATATTGCTCATAGCGGCCAACATAGTGTCGGCCTTTGGGATTGCGCGTGTAAGATTTGTCTCAGACCTGGCCGACATAAGCCTCAGAGACAGCGCGGCCCTAAGGCTTCAGCAGGTGTTAAGCGAAAAAATCGGGAGAGACAAGATGCCGCTTTTTATTGTTTATAAAGGAAAGGCCTCGGAGGATTCGGCCTTCGACACCATGGAGGCTGCCCTGCGCGCATGGAAAGACAGCGGCCTGATAGGCGGCTATAACTCATTAAGTGCCTTAATGCCGCCGCCGTCAAGGCAAAAGGAGGCCATTGCGGGCATCGCGGAAATTCCGGTTGACGCCGTTGAGAGGACATTCGTCAGCGCACTTGATAAATATGGCTTCGTCGTGACGGAAAAAAACCTTGCCTATATTAAAGGCATCAAAAATGCCCTTCTCTCAAAGGAACCCGTAAGCATAGCCGGCCTGATTAGTTCGGGGAATAAAAAGGCCGATTACTTCTACAAATCAGGCAAATTGGCGGCCTATATCTATCCCACAGGGGTGAACTGGAGCCAGGTGGAGCTTGACAAGGTAAGGCAGGCGGCACCCTCAATCGGTAAGGGGGATTCGGGGTGGTTTGTGACAGGATGGCCTCTTCTTTCGGGCGAACTAAAGGGGGTTATAATAAGGGAATCTCTGGCAGCCGCAGTGATTTCCGGGGTGATAATCCTTGCCTTGGTTTATTTTCACTTCAGAAGGCCAAAGAAGATATTTTTAAGCATAATGCCGCTTATATCGTCCATGGTGGTAACGCTTGGGGTAATGGGATACGCGGGGATTGGGTTTAATTACATAAACATGGCCTCAATAGCCATTCTGCTTGGGATAGGCATAGACTATGGTGTGTATATGATGCAGGCCGCCAATGAGATGGACGGGGCAACGGACAACGGCGGCCTTGCCAGAAGTGCATATAGAAACATTATAATATGTGCCCTGACAACGATAGCTGGATTTGGGAGCCTGATAACGGTGAGTTTTAAGGGGATTTCATCGCTTGCATGGATAATAAACATCGGAGTGGCCGCAAATATGATTATGGCGGCAAGTCTGTTTTTAGTGATTAAAAGGCAGGTGCAACCCACGGCTAAGGGGTAACGAGGTAAGATGGACTACGACGCAATAGTAATAGGAAGCGGCATGGGCGGGCTTGCCAGCGCCTCGGTGCTTGCGGCAAGGGGCCTGAAGACGCTTATCGTCGAGAGAAATCCCACACACGGGGGCTATCTGGCATCGTTCAGGCGTGGCGGGTATCTCTTTGACTCCTCAATAGACTGCATAGCGGGTGCGGGGCCTGGTGGGCTGATTACAAAGCTGCTTGATTTAAACGGCGCTGTGGATTCAGTTAAATTCGTCCCCATTGAGCCGGTAAGGCTGAGCATATTTCCCGATTTTCAGATTCCGGTTGACAGCACAACAGAGGCATATGAAGACAGGCTGAAGCGGTTATTTCCACATGAGTCGGCGGGTATCGCTGCCCTCATTAAATCAATGGAGAGGATGTTTAGTGCCATGATGCTTGTGACTGAGCTTTCTCAGCATAATTTTCTTAACAGCGGAGGAGGGTTTAACTCAGGCGCTGCCTCCGAGATAGCAAGACTTCAGGATATAAGCTATGGGGAATTCCTGAGAGGCTACGTCAATGACAGTCGATTAGTGGCGGCGCTCTCAGACAGGTGTCCGTTCACAGGGCTTCCGCCCACTGGTGTCTCGGCCCTGACGATGGTAACGCTGATAATGAGCTATTTTCACTTCGGCGCGTATCGGGCCATTGGCGGCACGCAGAGGGTAGCGGATGCCCTCGTCAAAGGCATAAGACAAAAGGGTGGGGCTGCCATAACCGGAGCGGCGGCAAGGAGGATTATCCTTGACGGGGCCAGGGCCGTGGGTGTAGTGCTTGATAACGGCGCCCAATACCAAGCTAAATACATAATATCGGGCTGCGATTATTATCATACATTTCACGGTCTCATCGGTGGGGAATACGCTGCCCTTGCCGGCGAGGCAATTGAAAGGGTCGGGGTCTCAACGTCATTTTTCATTGTTTACGCTGGAGTAAGCGGGTTGGCCGGTCCGCCCGCGTCGAGCATCGGGTATTTTCCATCATACGACATAGAGGAAATATTTGCGGGGGGTATAGATAGCACAATAGGCATCACCGTAGCAACGGTAGAAGATCCTGGCCGCGCCCCTGCCGGTGGGCACACGGTGGTGCTGCACGAGATGGTTAACGGTGAAAAATTCACAATCGACAGGCGGCGGGCGGCAGAGATTGCCTTAAAGAAAACAGGGTGCGTATTATCCTGTGAACTCAGTCTCCCCAAACTCATAGAGACGGCTATACCATCGACATTAACATACTACACGGGCAACAGGGCCGGGGCGGCCTTTGGCTGGCGGCAGGGGCCGGGGTACAGGGGAAAAATCCCCATCAACGCCATAGAGAATCTCTACATGGCCGGCCACTGGGACGACATGGGCGGAGGCGTTCTCGCAGCGGCTCACTCAGGGGTGAGGGCAGCAAACAGGATACTTCAGAGAGAGGGACTTGCGTCAATTGACTGACAGGATATGCGCGGCAATACCGGCCTATAATGCCTCGGCGACGATTGGGGCTGTGGTGAGGGGTTCGCTTGACCACCTGAGGCGAGTATATGTGGTTGACGACGGCTCGACCGACAATACGGCAGAGATGGCACGGGCCGCCGGGGCAGAGGTACTCTGCCATACCCGGAACATGGGAAAGGGCCAGGCCCTGAGGACGTTGTTTGAGTGTGCGGCAGCGGACGGTTATGAGGCCGTAGTAACATTGGACGCCGACGCCCAACACGACCCAAACGAAATCCCCCTGTTTTTATCCGCTTATGTGGCAGCCCCTTCGGAGATTATCGTGGGGTCACGGATGAGAGAAAAAGATAAAATCCCCAGGGACAGGTATAATTCGATGCACATAGCGAGGTTTTACATATCGCTTGCCGCAAATCAATTCATCGAAGATACACAGTGTGGGTTTCGCCTCTATCCATTAAGTGTAATAAAAACGATGGAGCTTCACGGGCAAAGATACGTAACCGAGACGGAGATGCTGATAAAAGCTGGAGATTCGGGCAAATTCATAAGGTTTGTCAACGTAAGTACGATATACGGCGAAGCTGGCAGCCACTTTCGTCCCGTCATGGACATCACGGCTATAACGGCATATGTCATGTCATATCTGACAATAAAATGGCTCAGAGAGGGCATCGTGCCGGATAAACCGAATACCTACAGGCGCGGCTCAATCATAGACGCGCTTCACCGGTCTAAGCTGGTATCGTTAATATTTCAATTCATAACGGTGCTGACAGCGCTGCCCATAACGGTGTTTTTTCTGATAGAGTTTATGATAGGAAAGGACAACTTTGCCTCAATAAGAAAGCTAGGCGTAGCATTTAAGATTATAACCGCCTCAACACACGCCCTCCCCGGTATCTTAATAGTAGGGGCCGTCGATAAGTGCCTGAGCAGGTTCGGTTCGCAAAAAAGGTACATAGATGATTTTATCGAGAAGTGGTATCCAAATATCTGGGGCAGGAAAGAATAATTTATTATTGGAACCAAGGCCTGCCTCCATGTATAACCTAAGGTAGCTTGTTCCTTTTTCCCAGCAATAAAAGCAGCCTGACCCAATACTGTCCGGTATGAATTATGATGCCCCTTGGTTTGAAAATATAGCGATAAAATATTTCGCTGATAAAGGCGAACCATTATAGATAATTCGCAAAATACTTGTCATTTTTCAAGTGAAAATATAAGGGAAAATAGAAAAAGGCAAAGCGGTAGCCGTGACAAGCACAAAGGACATATCAGCCCTGTTAAAAATTATTGGGTTTTTTCAAGTTTTTTGATGTGGTTAGCCAATTCTTCTTCTGAAGCCCAGCCCATAAAATATGACCATACCGGACAGTATTGAATCTGTCCCCTTTTTCGGTCCCTTTTGAGCGTGAGCCAAATGAAAGACATCGATGAACGGGTAAAGAAAATTGAAAATACCTCAATACAGATCGCCGTCAAAGACCAGAACGCCGACGCTGCCCTTAAACAAGCCGGCATCCGGTGATAGTTTTTTCTATATTAACTCTCTAACCAATATCTTCTAAACCCTTTACTTTTTACATATATTTTTTGTTAGTATTAGTCATCTTTGAAATGTATTGTGAGGATATGAGGCATGGCGAATAAGAAAGATTTACCGAACAGCAAGACCTTAACCATAATGTTTACAGATATTGTCGGAAGTACCCCAATTGCGAATAAGCTGCGCGCAGCTCACGGCAATGACGATATGTATATGGAAGCGGTAAGGGGGCCTCACGATGAACTTATCAGGCAATGCTTGACACAACATAACGGGTATGATCTCAAAACCATTGGCGACAGCTTTATGGCCGTGTTTGAGCTGCCAACTGAGGCCATAGAAACAGCGGCGGACATTATTAAGGGACTTGAAACAAATCCGGCAGACCCCCAAAACCCCCTTCAGGTGAGAATAGGTTTACACACGGGGACAGTTTTCCCTGTAATAAAAGATGGTAAAGTCGTAGATTACGAGGGGCACGATGTGAACTTAGCGGCAAGGGTCGAGGGGCTTGCCGATGGCGGCCAGATTTTGTTGTCAGGCGCTGTGAAGGGTATGGTCAGTAAACTTAAAGATTATAAATTTCATCACTGGGGTAAAAGGACACTTAAGGGGATAGATGAGGAAGTTGAAATATTCGAGCTTCTATGGGAAGGGAAGAAACTTGGCCGAAAACCATCTAATTACAAGAAGACCTTTACATATCCTTCCATGTACGATAATAAAGACGTTATAGGCCGCGATGGATTTATTAATGATGTAAGGGGCAATATTGAACACCACAAATTCCTGACTATTTGCGGTATTGGCGGGGTCGGGAAAACTGCTGCCGCTATAGAGACATGCAAGTATATGGGCGATGAGTACGATATACTCTTCGTCGGCATGGATATACTTGATGACAAATCAAGTGAAGGACAAATTGTAGGACAAATCGCCAAAGACATGAAATTGACAGGGGAATCATCTAAAGGTATTGTAGAACTGGCAGAGGCCATAAGAAATAGATGTGCAGATAGACCCGTTCTTTTGCTTATTGATAATTATGAAAGCATCGATAAAGTATTGGGAAGGCGTGTGATGGCCATGCTCACGGGCGTGCCGTGTTTAAGGATACTGGCAACTTCAAGGTCTCCGGTCGGTATTGGCGGTATAGAAAAAGAGTTGGAATTGGAACCTTTTAGTACGCCTGACGCTGGTGGTAAAGGGATTGCCGCATTAGTGGAAGACCTCAAGTCCTCCGATTCATATCGATTACTTGAGGCACACGTAAGGCTTTATTGGGGGATGGATAAATGGCAAGTGTCCGATGTTGACGCGGAGCATGTGAAAAGCGTACTTGAGACCACAAGCGGCATACCGCTTGCCATTGAGTTAGTGGCAAGCAGAATGGGTTCCAATACATGGCAAGATGCGGCGGCGACATTGAATGCGTCTTTTGAACTGATGAAGGTAGAAGAGGAAATATGTGAAGGCCAGCCATGTCCAGACAGGCATTTAAGCATGGTGGCGTGTCTTAATTGGTCGTATGAAAAATTATCTGAACCCGCTCGAAGGCTATTTCGCGCCATATCGCTTTTCGCCAATGGTTTTGAGACGTCATTGGTCGAAGGATGTTATGGAACCTTATCCAAGAATAACGAAGGTAAGGCAATAACAGGTCTTTTGAAGGAACTACAGACATCGTCGTTAATAAGTTTTGTGAACGGCAAATGGAGTTTCCTGCCTATCGTGCATCGTTACGGGAGGGATTTACTTAATGACGATGAGAAGAAATCTGAAATAGAACATGCCTTTATTTCATATTGGGGCAATTTTGTTAAAGAATATTCAAGCAGCGACGAAAAACGCAGGAAAAATTTGAAACTATTGGAAAAAGAACATGGACATCTTATCGAGTTCCTTAATCTGCTGCATAATAATGAAGACAACCATGATATGTACATAGTAATTACTAATTCACTTCACGGATTTTGGCAGATAGAAAGGATGTGGGGAGATAGCCATAAGTATTTGAAAAGCGCTTTAGGAATTGCAAGAACTAAAGCTGAAAAACACCCTGCCGCGTATCTGCCTAAACTTGCCGATGTGTGCTACAACCTTGCCATCCTGCTGTCAGACATGGGCGATGATAAAGGGGCTTCGGAACTATTCGCAGAGGCAGCAGATATAAGTAAAAGACTGAAAGGTTGAGTGAGCTTGTGTTTGGGAATGAAAAGGGAATTTTTAAGACCCGTGAACTATTATAAAGATATTAATGATTGACAATAATCTCTATCGGAACTGATAATTTAACCTTAGTTGCAACCGGCGTGTAGATATCGACATCCAGCTCCGGGGTATAGACGGATACAATTAACGTATATCGGGTTTGTCTGATCCATCGATTCAGATTATGTCTTTCACGCCACCACCCTACAGATGGGTATACACCAATAATGTTGGAACTTGCAAGCTCGGCTGCTTGTCCTTGCCAGATGTCAGAGTGGACAGATCCTACATTTCTCGCATCACCGATTAACCACTTATCCCCAGGACCTTCAGTTCCGGGATGTCCTCCGTCATCGCGGGCCTGTTTATTAATGCGCCGCACAAACTCATCCTCAGATTCTCCCGGCCCATTGACCGAAAATCGTAGCGCGTGAGAGGCGTATCTGTACCGGTTATCCCAACCAACTTCACCCGGCCCAGGCTCTATGAAGTAAGAAAGCGTAACTCGCATGGACACCTGTGTCTCCCCAAGGTTTGATAGTACATCTGAGGGCCAGGGAAGTTTGTAAAGATGCATATCACGGGTTTTATAGTCGCTGCCTTTTTTGTCAAATGGCTGCAACTGTGCCTGCGAAATTAACGTGAGAGAATTTGACGAACAGTATAGGGCGCGGTTGAGATTCGGCACTCCGTATCCACAGATTCGAAGCAACTTCTCATAATATGTTTTGGCAGGTGTTTGAGAGCCGATGAAAGGTCGGCAATATCCAGGATTGGCTGGATGAGCGGATGCCCTCTGTTTACGCCGGTGTCAAGGATGCAAATGGCTACATCCGTATCATCGTTGAAATTAGCCCTGCTTAGAAGTTTTTTGACGCGTTCTACCTGCTCACGGTTTTTCATTTCAATATAAAAAGAGGCTATTTCCTTGGCCGCACGTAACTCAGCAATGTAATCTGAGGCCTCAATCAACTGCACTAATTGTTTTTTATTTGCCATGATAAGCTCAACCGACCTTTCTGGAAACTTCAATACCTGACCAGCTCCATCAATATGTAATTGACTCAACAGAGAAGTAAATCGTTCAATTACTTCGTCCTGGTCGCTACTGAGCCAGACTTCCACCCACTCAGAATCCTCACCTGGAAGGAGGTTGATGTCATCCAGCCAGAATGATTCGAGTACGGAAGCCCGAATATCAGCTATGCTGTTGATTAATTTATTGTTTTTGGGTTTACCGGACTTATGTTCTTGCGTAGCATACTGAGTGAGCTTGTCTAAGAAAATACTACGCTTATCAAAAGGAACATATACTGTGGCTAATGTTTGCGCTTTCTTATCCTCAACAATCCTTTCACGAACATTTAAAAGACGGATACCCGATTTTAGGGATTCCAGGCTTTGCTTCTGTAGATCAAAGTCAGGCTCACTGACAAACTCAATGTAGAGTCCGCGGCGTTCCACCTGAACAACTGCATGCCGTTGTCCGGCTTCTTTCCATGCTGCCTCAAACCGTTTCATCAGATAAGCGCTATGCGTGGAACGATCACGGTTCGGAATGCGAGCGCCCGAACCACCTGTCCGTGGATTCGTAAATCCATTTTTTTTGGTTGGCCCGGATAGGAAAATATGCTTGTATTGTCCTTCAGGCACTAGGGCGTTCTCCTGCCAATACAGGCATTTTGACGTTCGTTTAACATCTGCCTCAACAACGATTCATTCACTTTTTGTTTGTCAGCCAGGATTGCCTGCTTGATGGCATCGCGGCATTACTGGTCAATTTCGGCATGGCTTAAGCCATCGCTTTCTTTCAGCACGGTCTTCCACGTAAGTTTTGAGGGCATAAATGTCCCAAGCACATTTTGTATCAAACTTTTGCACTCTTCAGTGGTGGGTTGCTCATAATACAGCATGTCGTCAAAGCGCCGAAACAGTGCACGATCCAAGAGCTTTGGACTGTTGGTAACCGCAACAATCACGCTGTCAGAGATGTCCTGCTCGATAAATTGCAAAAATGAACTCAGTACGCGCCGCATCTCACCCACATCGTTGTCCAACGACCTTTCCCCGCCAATTGCGTCAAACTCATCGAAGAGGTAAAGCCCTGCCTCATGCGCCGCCATCTGGAGCGCCACCGTAATAAAACGATCAGGGTCACTGCTTAGGTGCGACCGAATCAGAGATTTAATTTGTTCTGCCGTTGCCATATCACGCACCCCTGTCTTATTGAAACTCAATTTTCATTAAAGATTTTGGCATATTTTCAAACTATATATGATATGCTATTTTACCATTAAAGAGGAGGATGGAATATGCTTGATAACATTACCTGGTTTGGCCATGATTCATTTAAAATTACCGGCGAAAAGACCGTCTATCCCGACCCTTATAAATTAAAGCGGATGTTCCTGGCGAAAAGCTGATAAAAGCTATACGGGAAAAGGAGTTAGAGCAAAACGAGCTTATTGGTAGCCACTAATATATAAAATATATTTCATTTATTGCTTGACATATGCGTAATAGATAGTTTATAGTGTACTCACTATGTATGTTGATGAATCAATATCACGAGTAAACGGTAAAACTTATACGAGATATTTGCTCCGGGAGTCATACCGCGAGGGGAAAAAGGTTAAATATCGCACAATAGCTAACATATCGAAATGCACACCAGAGGAGATAGCGGCGATGCGGCTGGCATTGCGCCATAAGAAGGACCTTACCCAGGTAACCACCAAGGGCGTAGTAACCAGGCAGGGATTATCGATTGGAGCTTTGTGGGTAATATACGATATAGCCCGCCAGTTGGGTATTGAAAGGGCATTGGGGAATACGCCGGATGGGAAGCTGGCGTTATGGCAAGTAATAGCAAGGGTAATGGAACAGGGGTCGGGATTGTCGGCGGTGCGTCTTGAGGACAAAAAAGGGACAGGCTACTTTTTCGTCATTAATAAATTTCAGTGTGTATTTCATTGTTAAACTAGTGTTTTAACGAGTGTGTGTCGTGACGGAAAAGTAGCCTGTCCCCTTATTTATTGTCCCCTTGTTTTTCCCTTATTTCCCTATTATTCTATGCAATTAGACACTACCTTTGTTCGGCAAATCCCAAAATATATCCGTTGCAATCGCGGATATAAAATTCTTGCATACCATACCACGTCGTGTGCAATTCTTTTACGATTTCAGCTTTGTTTTTTATATCTTCATAATATTTATCGACATTGCCAATATCGACATAAAACGATACAGACGCACTGATTTCCATTCCTCTGAATGCTGTAATGTCCCCGCTTAAGCTTTCTTTTGTTTGAAACATGATTTCAACGTTTCCGTTTTTCATCAATGCATAATCGAGTTCTTTATCCTTGGGCATCTCCATGCATATCTCTTCGCTATTTTTCGGCACAGCCATAACAAGTTGAAAGCCGAGTATGTTTCGGTAAAATTCCACGGTTTCATTGACGTTTTTGACCATTAAGTCTGGTGTAAGTTTGTTCATAATTATATTATATCAATATGCTGAGCTTATGTCAATTAGGTGTGTAAAAATTCAGCAAAAAAAATACTGGTAGGCGTATCTCAGGGCTATGACGTAAAATATCGCTGCGAGGATTAATTTAATCGCCCGCTCGGGCATGTGTTTCTGCATCCGCGCCCCAAGGTACATTCCGGCAAAGCCGCCTGCTCCAAAGAGAAGCCCTAACGGCCAATCCGGCGGGGCGGTTGCACCATTTACGGGTATCATGGCATAGAAGGCAACGCCAAATATTGACGTTATAAACGTCCCCATAAGGGCAGGCCCGGCAACCGTGTAAATGGGAAGGCTAAAGAATGTCACGCAAAATGGGGCAATTATGGCCCCTCCTCCAATCCCATAAGTTCCCCCTATGACACCCACAATAAGGGCCAGCGTAAACATGGAAATCGTGTTAAACCTCAGCGTCTCGCCCTTAAAGTCATACGACACCCTGGTTAACGATATGGATGTGTTTGATATTACAAATGGGCCGGTTGCGGTGTCGGCCTTTTTCACGGGGGCCTTGCCCAGTGAACCCAGGAGGAGCCTTGTCCCAATGTAAAGCAGCACTGCCGCTACAAAGAGTTTGAATTTCCCCGATTCGGGAAGATATTTAACCCGCAGGTAGTAGCCTATGAAGACCCCCGGTATGGTGCCGATTATAATTATCCACGTAAGGGGCCAGACCATCTTGCCCTCTTTGATATAGCGGTAAACGCCGCCAGGGATTCCTATTATATTGTAGAGGAGATTTGTCGAATTGACGGCAGGGGATGTGAAATTAAGATAGCTCACCTGAAAGGGCAGGATAAGTACCGCCCCCGATACCCCGCCCATTGATGTAAAAAACGACAGAACAAAGGCAAAGAGCGGCGGTATTAATACCGATGTCGTTACCCCTGATGCCGAAAATGTTACATTAAAAAAATCCATATCCACCTGCAGCCTTAATATTTAAGATAGCATCTTTAGCAGCGCTAACGCACCCTTTTTTTTTTCAGGAGAAAAAATATACACTTCATAGCAGGTATGTTAAGACTATGAATCCCCTGCAGTACATATATTATTTGGGCCTTATGTGGAAAAAGCAACGTGTCGTTAAAAGGCGCAGACGGCTTCCACATAAGGTGGTAAGCATAGGGAACCTCACAGTGGGAGGGACGGGGAAGACCCCCGCGGCCATCGCCCTTGCTGAGGAGGCCATAAGGCGCGGCCTCAACCCCGTTATCCTCACCCGCGGCTACAAGGGCACACTCAAAGAAGGCCCCTGTTTTATATCCCACGGCAGCGGTCCGATAGTAAGCCCAAAAGAGGGCGGCGATGAGCCAGTACTCATGGCCCGGAGGCTCTCAGGCGTAGAAATCATCAGGGGGGCTAACAGATACGAGGCCGGGCTGCTCTCTCAAAAAGGGAATTTCTTTATCTTAGATGACGGATTCCAACACTGGGCGCTCCACAGAGACATTGACATCGTCCTCATAGACTCGACTAACCCATTTGGACAGGGCGGGCTGCTCCCTACGGGACGCCTGAGAGAACCTGTAGATGAACTCAAAAGGGCCGATTTCATCGTTAAAACCAAAATGAACGATCCATCTAAGGAACCATATACGGCCGGTTATTCGATTGGCGGCATTTCTATCCCAAAACCGGCCTCATCGAATTATATCTACGGGGCCGCTCAGCGCCCGACACATCTCTACGGCGCAGACGGTGCGACCTACCCGCTCTCCCATATATCCGGCAAGAGGGCGCTTGCCTATTGTGCGATAGGAAATCCCAGAGGATTTTCTCAGACCATCGCCTCTTTGGGTGCGGAGATAGTTCATGTGATGCCGTTCAGAGACCACCACTACTACACAAGGGCCGACGCCCAAAGGATACTTCAAATGGCCTCGTCACACCGCGCCGATATTATAATTACAACCGAAAAGGATATGGTAAAACTGCCAGAGGCATTAAGGGGGTCTTCTGTCATGGCACTTTGCATCGACTTCATGGTTAATGCGGACTTTTACGGCGAGGTTTTTAATTTAACCCTTTCCAGCACGGCAAACGCACAATGATGTTGTTTCCCCTAAATCCGATATAGAGAAGCGAAAAATGGAGAAAGCCCCCGTGGTTTTAAGGCATCGGTGTTTGTGGACTCGTTGGTACTAATGCTTGAGAGCGGAGGGGTAAGTCTTGAAGATATAAGGGAATTGAAGTATGAAGAAGGGTTAATGAAACTATTAGGCGAGACAAAAATACCAAGTCCTGATGCATTAGGAGGGTGGTTAGAGCGAAGAGGCAAGGATTCAACGGGGCTATGTGGACTGGATAAGGTGAGGGAGCAGATAAATCATCGGAGCTTGGGCTAGGGGTCTATCTTTATAAGTGGACACAGTTTGTGGTATATTTAGATAGTGTGCAATGTAAAAACATATTTGGAAACAATTGAAGATTTGCACGTATAACGTTAACTCCATCAGGGCAAGGCTCACGCTGCTCCTGGACTGGCTCAGGCACCGCGGAGACGACATAGACATTCTCTGCCTTCAGGAGCTTAAGACGGTGGACGAGGGGTTTCCCCTTGATGAATTCAGGGCCTTGGGCTACCACTGTGAACTCTACGGGCAGAAGGCATTTAACGGAGTTGCGATATGCTCCAGATTGCCCATTGTCTCTGTTAAAAAAGGATTTTCAGATGCCGAATGGGACAAACAGAGACGCATTATGGAAGTAGGCCTTGGAGGGGCCGCCGATGGAATCACAGTGGTAAACGTCTACGCACCGCACGGAGGTGAAAGGGGGTCGGAGAAATTTGATTATAAACAGGGATGGTACGGGAGGTTTCGCTCATATCTAAGCGGCATCGCGCATGATACGGCCTTCGTCGCCGGGGATTTTAACGTCGCGCGGTATGAGACAGATGTCTATGACCCAGTAGCGCTGAAGGACGCAATCGGGACGATGCACGAGGAGCGCCGTGCCTTTGAGGACATCATTGAGTGTGGTTTCACGGATGTCTACGGCCACCTCTACCCCGGCAAAAGGCAGTTCACATGGTGGGCTTACGGGGCTGCCATATGGAAAGACCAGGGCATGAGAATAGACTACGTGCTGGCCTCGGCGCAGGCCTTAAAAATAACGAAAGACATCGGCGTTGACCTCTGGCCGCGTAGGAAAAAGACCCCGACGCCGTCTGACCACGCCCCTCTGAATGTTGAGGTAGAGGTATAGTGGCAGAGGCAATGGCGTATGGGCACAGAAAGTCATGGCTGCCGGAGATTGCCGCCTCCTTTGTCCTGGTCGCAGCATTTTTTATCCTCAGCACTAAAAATTATCTGTTGTTTCACAGTTTTGCCGAATTATTCAGCATTGTAATAGCCTTTGGAATCTTTACCCTGGCGTGGAATACAAGGACGATAATAAGAAACGACTATTTACTCTTCATAGGAATCGCATATCTTTTTGTCGCGTTTATAGATACCCTGCACACGCTTGCTTATAAGGGAATGGGGGTATTTAAAGACATTGACGACAACAACCTGCCGCCTCAGTTGTGGATAATCGCCAGATATATGGAGAGTCTTTCCCTTGTAATTGCAACCTTGTTTTTTCGGAGAAAACTGTCCGCTAAGATACAGGTAATCGTATATTCGGCCGTAACGGCGATTTTTCTTTTAATCGTCTTCTATTGGCAGGTGTTTCCCACCTGTTTTGTCAGTGGTGTAGGGCTTACCAGGTTTAAGGTAGCCAGTGAATATATCATCTGCTCGATATTGGCCGTGGCCCTTTTACTGTTGCTTCGCAACAAAAAAGAATTCGAGAAAGACGTGCTTCAAATGCTGGTGTTGTCAATTGTGTTTACCATAGCTACGGAACTGTCGTTTACGATTTATGTAAACTTATACGGATTGTCAAACATTGTCGGACATTTCTTTAAAATCCTCGCTTTTTATTTTATATATAAGGCAATAGTCCAGACCGGACTGGAAAGGCCGTATAGTTTAGTGTTCAGAAATCTGAAAAAGAGCGAGGAATCGCTGGAGCATTTGAACTTCACGCTTAAGCAGAGGGTAGAGGAGGAGGTCTCCCTGAGCCGCGAAAAGGACAAGATGCTCATCCAGCAGTCAAAACTTGCCGCAATGGGCGAGATGCTCAGCATGATAGCCCACCAGTGGAGGCAGCCTCTTTCTTCGATTACCACCATAAGTGGCGACATGCGTGTCGCCATAGTGCTGGACACACTTGATGTGGATGACTTTTACGCCTCCCTGCAAAAAATAAACGACCAGGCACAATTTCTGTCAAAGACCATTGATAACTTCAGGAATTTCTTTAACCCTAAAAAGGTAAAAGAAACGGTCTCAATCAGAAATGTAATAAATCAAACGATAAATATAATTGGCAAGACACTTGACTACAAGTTTATAAAGCTCACAACGGAATGCGCCGTTGAATCAGAGCTTCATACCTATCCCAACGAGCTTACCCAAGTGCTGCTAAATATAATAAAAAACGCGCAGGACGCCTTAGTCGATAAGCAGATAAAAAATGCGGTTATCAGGATTGCCTGCCGTGAGGCTCAAGGTTTCCACACTGTAGAGATATCCGACAACGCCGGAGGGGTGCCGGTTGAAATATTGGATAAGATATTTGAGCCATACTTCACCACAAAGGGTGAGGCCAGCGGCACGGGGCTTGGCCTTTACATGTCAAAGACAATAATAGAGCAGCACTGCAAGGGGAAACTCGACGTAAGAAACACCGAAGATGGCGCGTGTTTTACTATACAACTGCCAAACCTGCAAAAGGAGAACGAGGGGGTATGATTGACGCGGAAAAACTAAAGGAATTCATTGGCTACTCAAGAAAACTGAAGATATTATACGTTGAAGACGACACGCGCCTGAGAGAGGATAGCGTAAAGTTTTTGTCCAGGTTTTTTACTACCATCGATTGCGCTTCAAACGGGCAAGAGGGGTTGCAGAAATACAAATCAGGCACATATGACATAATAATAACTGACATACGAATGCCCATCCTCAATGGAATAGAGATGGTCAGACAAATCAGGGCAGACAACAAAGACCAGACACTGATAATCACCTCAGCCCATGACGAATCGGAATATTTGATGGAGCTGATAAACCTCGGCGTAAGCAGCTTTGTCCTCAAACCAATCGACGTCGAAAAGATGCTTGAGACACTGCAAAACGCGGCAAACTACATCAGGCTGAAAAAGACCGAGGCAGATCACAAGCTGAAGCTTGAGATAGAGGTTTATGAAAAGACACGTGAGCTGTTCAACTCACAAAGGGATGTCAAAAACCTGACGGACGAACTCCTGCAGCGCCTTGTAAACGCGGCAGAACATAAGGACACCGACACGGGCAAGCACATAGTTAGAATAGGGCTTTACTCAAAAATTCTTGCCGAGGCCCTCGGTATGCCAAAGGACTTTGTCGAGGCAATCGCCTTTGCAAGCCCATTACACGACATCGGCAAAATCGGGATACAAGACGGCGTGCTGCTAAAACCCGGCAGCCTTACCCCTGACGAGTTTAAGATAATGAAGACCCATACGCACATTGGGGCGGCGATTCTCGCAGGTTCATCTTATAAGAAGATACAAATGGCCGAGACCATAGCCCTCTACCACCACGAAAGATGGGACGGCACGGGTTACCCCATTGAGCTTAGAGACAAGGTCATACCGTTAGAGGCAAGGATAGTCATAATCTGCGACCAATATGACGCCCTGATGATGAAAAGACCGTATAAAGAGGCATTAGGACACCAGAGAACCGTTGAGATCCTGACAAAAGGCGACGGCAGGACAAAACCAGAGCACTTCGACCCCGAAGTCCTAAACGCATTTATTAAAATTGCCGGTGACTTTGAGGTAATATTTAATGAAAATATGGGATAATTAGTTTATGGAAGACAAACGCGGCGAGGTAACTGTGCATATAGCACAGGAGCTGAAAAAATACTCCGAGGATATATCGGTACTGTACGTAGAGGATGATGTCGACCTCAGAGAAAACACGATGAAGTTATTGTCAAGATTTTTTTGCGCAATAGAAAACGCGCCAAACGGGGCCGAGGGGCTGCGAAGATACAGCGCCGGCTCCTTTGACATTGTCATAACAGATATACGTATGCCGGAAATGGACGGCGTAGAGATGGCCAGGCGAATCAGGGAGATAAACCCTGACCAGGGGATAATAGTAACCTCTGCCCATAGTGAGGTACAGTATCTGCTCGAGTTAATCAACATCGGCATAAATCGTTTCGTGGTAAAGCCGTTGGATGTGGAGAGGTTCCTATATGCCCTCACACAGGCATGCAAAAAGATACAGAATGATCGTGTCATTGCGGATTTTTACAGGAAACTTAAGCAGATGGCCGACGAGGAGACTGAAAAGAGGCGCAGGAGCGAGCAATTACTTATCCAGCAGTCAAAGCTTGCCTCAATGGGAGAGATGCTCGGCGCCATATCCCACCAGTGGATGCAGCCCTTAAACGCAATCGCCCTAATTGTGCAGGACATAAAGGAGGTCTACGACCATGACGGGTTCGATGAAAAATACCTTGGCGAGGCGGTAATAAGCACGATGGATTGCGTAAAGTTCATGTCCACTACGGTGGATTCGTTCAGGCGCTTTTTAAAGCCGTCAAAAGACAAGACAAGGTTTGATGTTAAAGAGGCCATAGAGGATATAGTACAAATGTTTTCGGGAGTATTTAAGTCACATGGTATAGCGGTCTCTCTTGAGGCCAAAGAGGTGAATTTCTACGTGCATGGCTATCCCAACGAGTTTAAGCAGGTTATCCTGAACATAATAAACAACTCAAAAGACGCCATAGAATCAAGGGGCACAAATGATTCTGATTTTGACGGCAAGATTACAATTACAATAGTGAATGAGGGCAAAAAGACAGCCATATACATAGTTGACAACGGAGGCGGAATCCCCGCGGAGATTATCGAAAAAATATTCGACCCCTATTTCACAACCAAAACAGAGACCAAAGGCACAGGCATCGGCCTCTATATGTCAAAGACGATAACCGAAAATAATATGAATGGAAAACTGACGGTAAAAAATATAGAGGACGGGGCGGAGTTTAAAATCGAGATTCAGAGCTGTGCGTAAAGAATGGTGTGAGCCTGCTGAATATAGAAAAAATATGTACCATCAGGCAATGGTAAACGAGTGGTAGAGTGCCTTCAGGGATTCTAAAAAGAAGCCGGCTGCGGCCTCATCTATTAGTTTGATGCCTTTTGCCGGCAGTTCGCGGCGGAAAAGGCCCTCCCGTTGACGATCGTCCCATGTGCCGCCGTTGTTTTGTATAAATTCTGCTGCGGTATCGCTTATTAATTTTACGGTCTTTTCGTCTCCACGGCATGAGGCCTTAAGCGGACGTAACGATTCCAATACACGCCCGAAGGAGGACTTCTCAGCCTCAGAAAGCTCAAACCCCCTTCTCTGAAGATCAAACAACAGGCCAAGCCACGCGTTATGGTCCCATGTGCCGCCGTTTTGTTGTACAAACTCCACGGCGTACTCCACAAGAAGGCCAAAGTTCACCTTTGCCCCGGAATAAAAGCGATACTTCCCCCCGCCTTCAGTCTTGGCCGCGTACATAGCCATGTCGGCCTTTTTAATCAGGACATTGGCGTCGATTCCCGATATGGGATAAACACAGATTCCTATGCTGGTGCCAATCGTGCACGAATAGCCCTTAAGCTCGAATGGGACATGGAGTGTCTCAATTATTTTGTTGGCTACGGCGGCTGCGTCATGTTCGGATGCAATCTCTGCCAGAATCACTGTGAATTCATCTCCGCCCATCCGCGCGGCGGTGTCGGATTCCCTGATGCACGAGGTGAGCCTCTCTGCCGCTTCCTTTAGAAGTATGTCGCCGGCCTCATGCCCAAGTGTGTCATTTATGTGCTTGAACTTGTCCAGGTCCAGGTAGAGCAGGGCAAACATCCGGTTGTTTCTCCTGGCCAGGGCGAGGGACTGCCCCAGGCGGTCAAAGAACATTGTTCGGTTTGGAATCCCTGTGAGGTTGTCATAAAGGGCCATGTGCTGGAGTCTTCTTTGCGCGCGCCGCCGCTCAATTATGCCGGCAAGAGTGTCGGCTATTGCGTAGAGGAAATCGTCTGCCCGTTCATCCCTCTTGTGCCCGTGCCTGACGTACATGTTTATTACGCCGAGGATATTGTCTTCAGAGACTATAGGCACGCAGTAGTGGCCGTGCGCGGCCATACCGTCAAATCTCGTGTCGTGGCGCGCGTCTATGTGGCCGGCGAAGACGAGTTGTTTAGTGCTGGCCGCCCGTCCGCAAAGGCAGTGCCCGAAGGACACTGTGGCGCACGTGGTGGTGAGTACATCCCCAAGTCCCTGCCACGCAACCATCTCAAGCTCCTCTTTCCCTTCGACAGTCAAAAATATCGAGCCTTTCTTCTGAAACGCAAGCCACGACACCGACAATATCAACTCAAGCGTGTGCTTAAGCTGCTCCTTTAATGATATTGGCTCCAGTGAGGTGCGCAGCACCTTGCTTATTATCTTTTGTATCTGATAGTTCCTCTCTATTATTACTTCTCTGCGGTTGAGTTCCTCTACCTGCGCCTCAAGGCGTTTGTTAGCCTCGGCAAGGTTCATGTGGCAATGCTCGACCTTTTCCTCCAGATGTCCGGCAATTTCGGTTAATTGCTTTTCTTTCCCATGTTTTTGCAGGGCCAGCTCGATAAGTATGCCTAATTCCTTCTCGTGAAACGGCTTTATTATATATCCGAAGGGGTTTGTTTTTATGGCACGTCCGATGAGTTCTTCGTTGCTGTAGGCCGTCAGGTAAATTACAGGGATGTCCAGCTCAGTGTGTATCTGGCTTGCAGCCTCTATGCCGTCGACAGGGCCTTTTAGTTTGATATCCATGAGAATTAAGTCGGGACTTGTTTCTTTGCATACCTTAAAGCCGTCCTCTCCGCGGCATATGGTTGCCGCAATCTCGTATCCCATCTTCTGAAGCCTGTCCTTTATCTCTAATGCGACTATGCCCTCGTCCTCGACTATGAGTATCCTTGCCTTTGCCACGCATGTGCCTCCTTGCGCCCTCTTATTGGAATACTGCAAATAGCGCAGTGCAATTATCCAGTATGAAACGTTCTAACCCTGTCTTTACACAAGAAAAATCAATGGCTGCTATTCAGAATGTATAATTATATGCGTGTAAATGTCAAGCCCGTTCCCACATCCGGAGGCGCCGCGATAAACAGCCGCAATCAGAATAATTTGCCGAATCGAAAAAAAATCTGCCAAATCGAAAAAAAACTGCCAAAAAATGAATTCCTGCCTTGCATGGTTGAATTAATATGTTGTATAATCTCAGTTGCTGTAGCAAGGGTTGTCATAAAATTATATTTAGTCCCAAAAATTACAAAGGAGGAAGGTTTATGTCGAAGAAGAAGTATGTGTACTTTTTTGGTGTAGGTAAGACAGAGGGCGACGGTTCAATGAAGGACCTGCTTGGCGGCAAGGGGGCAGGACTTGCGGAGATGACCAAACTGGGTATCCCCGTACCGCCCGGTTTTACAATCACCACCGAGACCTGCAACGACTATTTCAACAACGGCAGCAAGTACCCCGAAGGCATGTGGGACGAGGTGCTGAAGAACATGAAGATGGTAGAGGACTTAATGGAGCTGAAGTTTGGCGATGCCGACAAGCCGCTTCTGGTGTCGGTCAGGTCGGGTGCGAAGTTCTCAATGCCCGGTATGATGGATACCGTCCTGAACCTGGGCCTTACGGACACCACAATCAACGGTGTTATCAAGAGGTCTAACAACGAGAAGTTTGCCTATGACGCCTACAGGAGATTCATCACCATGTTTGCATCTATCGTCATGGGTGTTGACAGGATGGAATTCGAGCATGTCCTCGACAAAAAGAAAGAAAAAACCAATGTAAAGTTTGACTCAGACCTCTCGGCAGACGCCCTTAAGGAACTCGTCAAGGAGTTTAAGGCCCTCTACAAGAAAAAGGTAGGAGAGGATTTCCCTCAGGACCCGATGGAACAGTTGAAGCTCGCAATCAACGCGGTATTCGGCTCATGGTTTGGCGAGAGGGCAAAGACATACAGGAAGTTAAACGGCATAGCCGACGACCTGGGCACCGCGGTAAACGTCTGTACGATGGTATTCGGAAACATGGGCGACACATCGGGAACGGGTGTTGCTTTTACCAGAGACCCATCTACGGGTGAGCACAAGTTCTACGGCGAGTGTCTGATTAACGCCCAGGGCGAAGACGTCGTTGCCGGAATTCGTACGCCAATGAAGGTAGAGGAACTCAAAAAGCCGATGCCGAAGGCCTACGACCACCTGATGGAAATTTACCAAAGCCTTGAAAAACACTATAAAGACATGCTAGACCTCGAGTTCACAATCGAAGACGGCAAGCTCTACATGCTCCAGGTGAGAGTCGGCAAGAGAACGGCAGCCGCGGCCCTGA
The DNA here is from genome assembly GCA_002753305.1 of Nitrospirae bacterium MYbin6. Taxonomy (GTDB): domain Bacteria; phylum Nitrospirota; class Thermodesulfovibrionia; order Thermodesulfovibrionales; family Magnetobacteriaceae; genus Magnetominusculus. The sequence goes on along the minus strand of PEAC01000031.1, from coordinate 10,346 downwards.
AGATAGCCATGGACATGGTGGACGAGGGCATGATAGACAAAAAGACCGCAGTCTTAAGAGTTGAGCCTCAGCAGCTTGACCAGTTCCTCCATCCGATGATAGACCCCAAGGCAAAGCTGAAGAAACTGGCCAAGGGACTTCCCGCCTCCCCGGGTGCGGCGGTAGGCAAGGCCGTATTCACGGCGAAAGAGGCAGAGGAGCAGGCTGAAAAAGGAGAGAAAGTCCTTCTGATCAGGCTTGAGACCTCCCCTGAGGACATCGGCGGCATGCACGCGGCAAAGGGAATCCTCACGGCAAGGGGTGGAATGACCTCACACGCAGCCGTTGTGGCCAGAGGCATGGGCAAGCCCTGCGTGGCAGGTTGTGGAGACCTCGTAATAGATTCAAAGAAAAAGACCTGCACAGTGAAAGACACTGTTATAAAAGATGGCGACTGGGTAACGATAAACGGCTCCACCGGTGAGATAATACTTGGTGAGACCAAGCTGATTGAGCCTGCGGTAACCGGAGACTTTGCCAAGTTCATGGGCTGGGTTGACGAGTTCAGGGACATGGGCGTAAGGGCAAACGCCGACACGCCGCACGATGCGGAAGTAGCGCTGAAGTTCGGGGCCGAAGGCATAGGGCTTTGCAGGACAGAGCACATGTTTTTTGAGGAAGACAGAATAAAGGCCGTCAGAGAGATGATCCTCGCCGATGATGAGGCCGGAAGAAGAAAGGCCCTGGCAAAGATCCTCCCGATACAGAAGAAAGACTTCAAGGGCATATTCAAGGTAATGAAGGGCAAGCCCGTTACGATAAGGCTGTTGGACCCACCCCTTCACGAGTTCCTGCCGCACACGGATAAAGAACTCAGCGCACTGGCAAAGGACATGGGTGTATCGGCCTCGAAACTCAAAGAGAGAAACGAGCTGCTGCACGAGTTTAACCCGATGCTTGGACACAGGGGCTGCCGTCTTGGCGTAACCTATCCGGAGATATATGAGATTCAGGTACAGGCCATTATGGAAGCAGCCGTAGATCTTCAGAAAGAAGGCATCGCGGTCATCCCCGAGATAATGATCCCTCTCGTTGCAACGCTGACAGAATTTGTCAAGTTGAAAGAGATGACCTTGAGGATATGCGAAGACGTAATAGCAAAGGCCAAGGTAAAGGTAGAATACCTGGTCGGAACCATGATAGAGCTGCCAAGGGCTGCCATCGTAGCCGACAAGATAGCACAAGAGGCCGACTTCTTCTCATTCGGAACGAACGACTTAACCCAGACCACATTCGGCTTAAGCCGCGACGACGCGGGAAGGTTCTTACCATTCTACGTAGACAATAAGATACTGCCCGAAGACCCGTTTGTCAGCATAGACATCGAAGGCGTAGGTGCGCTGATAAAGATGGGTATCGAAAAAGGCCGCTCGACAAAGCCGAAACTGAAGATCGGCATATGCGGCGAACACGGCGGCGAGGCAAAGTCCGTAGAGTTTTGCTACAACGCAGGCATGGACTACGTAAGCTGCTCACCATACAGGGTACCGCTTGCAAGATTAGCGGCAGCACATGCGACGTTAGCCAAAAAGGGCAGCAAGAGCACAACCACAAAGTAACCCTGTTACAACGTACACACTCAAAGGGGGAGAGAAATCTCCCCCTTTTTATTTCCCGGTAAAAGAATAAGGCCGCTAATAAATGCACCCTTACCTTCTCGTTCACTTTCATAAAACATTGGTGTGCTTGCAACGGATGTTCCTGGTGAAAAAGCGCGATAAAATGCTATAAGTATTGCCCGCGCCGACATTTTTTTCGTGGCTTACATGTGCTAAAATGATTTAACAATGATGAAACTACGTGGTGATGCCGTATGGAGATTAATAGAGTACTCCGAAAACGATGCCGCCTTTAATATGGCGGTGGACGAGGCCCTTTCTCTGATGATAGAGACAGGGGACTCGCCTCCAACTCTGAGGTTTTACGGCTGGTCTGCACCTTCTGTAACCATAGGGGCGTTTCAGCGTATAGGGGATATAAACGCCGATGCATGCCGGAGGTTGGCAATCCCTATAGTGAGAAGGCCTACCGGTGGACGGGCAATCCTTCATGGCGACGAGCTTACGTTTAGTTTTTCCACCGGTACTCAGACGCCGCCTTTTTCCGTGACCAGCCTCCTGCACAATTACAAGGCAATCGGGGAGGCATTTTTTTTGGCATTCAGGCGGCTTGGCCTCAACTGTGAGATAACACAGAGGCGGCTCAAGCGCGTGGAGGTCGGCCCCATGGCGTCAAATCCTATGTGTTTTTCCGCCGCATCCTATAGTGAGATTACAATAGTGGGAAGAAAGATCCTCGGCGCGGCTCAAAAAAGATATAAGTATGCGCTGCTTGAGCAAGGCTCCATTCCGCTCTCAGTAGACCGTACACTGATGTCGGCAGTATTCAATGCTGCAACTTCAGAGACGGATGCGGCCGGCCTAAGGGAGTTTGACGATTCCATAACTCTGGCATCGGTTCAATCGGCCGTGACTGGAGCCTTTGAGGATGTCTTTAGTGTACGCCTTCTTCCTTGTCCCCTTGCTGATGAGGAGATGTCTCTGGCACGAAAGCTGATAGAGAAGTATCTGTCGCGGCAGTGGACGTATCGAAAGTAGTGCTGCTTAGTTGTCCACCCTCTATTCCGGTGTAATAGGAAAACAACACGGCAATAAATAAAATCCCCAGATAATACTGCACCCCCTGGATGAGCAATTGATATGGAAACATTAGTATTGTGCCGATAACCGGTATCATCACCACACTAAACATGCCCCCTAAGATCATAACATTGACGGCAAAATAAATTATTGCACATACCAAAAAAAATAAAAATATCGCAGGGCGCTTTAAAATAAGCCTGACTGCCTCGTTAAAGCTCTGCATTGCCGGCATCCCCTTAAAAACCACTATCGCTGTACCATACAACGTTACGGCAAACATTCCTGCGAACATGAAAAAAAATATTACCGCCCCAGCCAATATCGATAAAATCATCAGGAATGTGGAAAGCGATTGGTTAGCGCTCTCCAGAGATTCAATAATGTAACTCAACGGGAAGACCGACGCCACAATCAACACTAAGACAACCAGCGCCACCAGGCCCACTACTGACGTAAACCCAAGCACAGGCCCAAAGAGCCGCCTGGCCTCCGCGAAAAACCCCTCCATCGTAAACTTAAACCTCTCCTCCTTTATTCCCCGTGCAAGCATCCCGCACGACCCGCCATATATATAAAGGCCCACTAATGTGGCTATCAATACATAAACCATAGCTATGGCGGCAACTACTACTACCAGTGCCAGATACTTGCCCAGGAACAACTGCCCAATGTTGTCTATATTAATATCCTTCAGCGAGGTGAACATCACTCCCCCAAATGACACCGCCGCCACCGCCACCGGTATAATCAATACAATGACAAGGCCCGCTGCCATTATATACGTGGCCGCCATATGTACCAGCGCAAGCAACAGGTTTTTGTTTGCCGTGTCAAATCCCTTGTAAAATGCCTCCGAGTAAGTCATAACTCAACGCCTCCCTAAACGATTTCTATCTCCTCGAGTAGTCCCCGTGGAATGTCTTTTATAAACCTTGAAGGCCTTATCAGGCCCGTATATGATGTATAGGCATAACACAGATAAAGCTCGTCGCATGCCCTTGTCAGTGCCACGTAAAAGAGGCGTCGCTCCTCCTCTTCGTCCCAGTTCTTGCCGGACTTTATTGAAGGGAACTGCCCATCGTTTAAGCCAACCACAAAGACGGTCTTCCACTCTAACCCCTTTGCCTGGTGGATGGAAGACAAGACGATGTGTTCATCTGCGGCTGAGTCTAAGGTTGCCATTGGTTGTTCTGCCCCCTGTATGGCCATCTCACTGAGAAATGTATCCGTGGAGGTATAGTTAGCGGCGTACTCGCTGAGCTGCACGAGGTCTCTTAGCCTGGTCTCGGCCTCTGTGTATGAGAGAAAGAGGTATTTTTCATAATTGCCCCTAAGGGCTGAGGTGATTGCCTCAGATGGCGAGCTGATTTTTCTCAGCTCCTCAAGGCAGGCAGCAAATGTTGTAAAGTGCTCGATGCTTTTTTTCGGCACAATCCTCAGTGCGGCGCGTGCCTTGTCAAGAGGACTTTCGCCCGGGGCCTCAAGCAGGAATCTCCATATCTTTTCAGCGGTGGCGTTGCCTATACCGGGATGCATTTTCAGCAGCCTCTTCCAGCTTATCTCGTCATAAGGGTTTGAGATTATCCTAAGATACGAGAGAATGTCTTTTACATGTGCCTGTTCGAAAAACTTCATACCGGAGCGCACATCATATGGAATCCCTAGCCGGGTAAGTTCCATCTGCACCTCCATTGACTGGTAGTGCGAGCGGTAGAGGACGGCGATACCGGACATGGAGGCACCCTCATCGATGGCGTCCTTTATTTTAGATGCGACAAACAGTGCCTGTTCACGAACGTCCTCAAGCGGGACAAGGGCAGGCAGCTCACCGCCGCCGCGTACTGCGACAAGGTCCTTGCGAAACTGGCGGCTGTTGGCAGCAATGGCAAAATTTGCCGCGTTGAGGACTTGCGGTGTGCTCCGGTAGTTAGTCGTGAGTTTAAATATTCTGGCGTCCGGGTATGTCTTCTGAAAGTTCAGGATGTTTTCAAAGTTTGCCCCTCTGAAAGAGAAAATCGACTGGGCGTCGTCCCCGACGGCCATGATATTTCTGTGGTACGAACTGAGCAGGAAGACGATCTCCGCCTGAAGGGAATTAGTATCCTGGTACTCGTCGACAAGGACATGCTGAAACCTCCGGCTATAGTACTCTCTGACGTCTTCGTGGTCTCTGAGCAGGACTACCAGATTTTGCAGTATATCGTCAAAATCGACGAGATTGAGTTCCCTCTTTCTCCTTTCATACAGGTTTATCACGTCAAGGAGCATCGGGGCAATTGGCTCAAGCGCCGGGAGGCGCTCGGTAATAACGGCCGAAGCGGCCCTTGAGGTGTTTCTGGCATAAGAGTGTGTGTCGGCAATAATGGATGCCTTTGGCAGGAGCTTGGAGTCCTTATTGGCTGAGGCGATATTGGAGCGGCAGGAGTCGAAGAGGTCCTTGGTGTCGGTCCTGTCGAGAATGGAAAACCCCTCTTTATAGCCAAGCACACGGGCGTGTTGTTTTAGGATGAGGTTTCCGATGTGGTGGAAAGTGCCTCCCCAGAGGCTTGTAACATCTGCGCCAATCAGGGAAACGGCCCTGCGCATCATCTCCTTTGAGGCCTTATTCGTAAACGTAAGGAGGAGGATGTTGTATGGCCTGATGCCGTTTTCAACAAGCCAGGCGACCCGATAGGTTAATGTGCGGGTCTTGCCCGTACCGGCCCCGGCAAGGACAAGCATCGGCCCTCCGGCACAGGTGACTGCTGCAAGCTGCTCAGGGTTAAGCTCCTCGCCGAATCTGCCCACCCGCGCCGATGGGGCTATATTTAACACGTATTTTTTCATTTTGGCACTACAATATAATACCATGAATAAGTATAACTATCCAAAATAAATTATATAACCGGCATCTAACATATTAACCAGAAATGTTAGAATGGGGGGGACAGGGACTTAAAGGGGACAGATTTATTTATACATTGTGAGTGGGACAAGAATTACAATTAAGAATTCATGGGACTCAAGCACTACGGACAGCATTGAAAACATAAATAGAACCGTCCCCTTTAAGTCCCTCTTACTTCTATGGCTACATTTTGGGGTTACTTAACTTGCGCGCCGGGTGGGATTTCCCTGTCCAGTGTTATAAGCGCCAGTCCTTCGGAGTCCGATGCGGCCAGTACCATACCCTGGGACTCTACCCCCATGAGCTTTGCCGGCTTCAGGTTTGCCACAATCACCACCGTCTTGCCTACCAACTGCTCCGGCGTGTAGTGCTTCCCAATGCCTGCCACCACCTGGCGCTGTTCACCTGAGTCTACCGTTAGCCTGATTAGTTTATTGGAGCCTTTGACGGCCTCGGCGGCTAGGACCCTGGCTGTCTTTAGTTTCACCTTTGCAAAGTCTGCGATGTCTATTATGTCTGTTATGTTCATCTGGCCCTCGTCTTTTTCAGATGTAGCTGCGGCTGCTTTAGGCGGCTGCGGCTTTGCCTCTGTATCTATCCGTGGGAAGAGCTGCCCGATTTCCCCGGTTTGTTTATCCTTGCCAAGCAGGCCCCATGTGCTTACGGCTTTGAGGTTTACATTGGCTATGTCTCCGTCCGTTAAACCCCTGTATAGGGCTGCCATAGATTTCGGCATAAAGGGATAGAGATACAGGCTTACGAATCTGAGGCCCTCCATTAGCGAATACATGACTGTGCGCAGTTTTCCCTCTGTCTCTTTGGATTTGGCAAGTACCCAGGGTTTGTTCGTATCGATATATTTATTTAAATACGTAACGAGCGCCCATATCTCATCAAGTGCCTTTTGGAAGGCAAGCTCCTCAAGCAGGGCATCTATTTTCAACAATATCCCCTCGGACAGGGTCTTTAACTCTATCTCAACCGCATCGGGATTTGGGGTTTTTCCATCAAAATACTTATTCAGCATGGCAAATGACCTGCTGGCAAGATTACCCAGGTCGTTGGCCAGGTCGGTATTAATCCTGCCAATCAACGCGCCCTCAGAATAATCCCCGTCAAGCCCAAACGGTACCTCGCGAAAGAGAAAATACCTCAGGGCATCAGCCCCAAAGCGTTGGATTAACTCAAACGGGTCCACTACGTTGCCAACTGATTTCGACATCTTCTGCCCCTCCATAGTCCACCATCCGTGGGCAAACAGGCGCTCCGGCAAGGGCATCTCAAGCGCCATTAACATCGTACTCCAGAACACAGCATGGGTCGTTAAAATGTCCTTTCCCACCAGATGGACAGAGGCAGGCCACCATGCCTTGTTTTCGCTTTTATACAGCGTGGCGGAGTAATAATTTATCAGCGCGTCAAACCACACATACGTAACATAGCCCTTGTCAAAGGGCATGGGCACACCCCACGAAAGCCTCTGGTGCGGCCTCGATATGCACAGGTCTCCGAGGGCGTTCGTCCTCAGAAACCCCAGCACCTCGTTCCTTCTCGATTCGGGCATTATGCAGCCGGGATTGTTTTTAATATGATTAACAAGTGCCTCGTGGTACTTTGACATCAGGAAGAAATAATTTTCTTCTTCTATCTTCTCAACGGCCCTGCCGCAGTCCGGGCAGTTCCTGTCTTTTACGTCTTTGTCCGTCCAGAAACGCTCATCATGCGTGCAGTACCAGCCCTCGTAGCGGCGCTTCACTATCTCGCCCTTGTCGTATAGACGCTGGAGAAGCTCCTGGACTATCTCTATGTGCCCCTTGTCGGTTGTCCTTATAAAGGCGTCATGTGTGATGTCGAGCCTTGTCCAGAGATTTTTAAAGTTCTCACAGAGTTTGTCAGTGTGATCGTGGGCGGACAATCCCGCCGCTTGGGCGGCCTTAAAGACCTTCTGGCCGTGTTCGTCCGTGCCTGTGAGGAAAAACACACTACGCCCCATCATTCTATTGAACCTTGCCAGTATATCCGCCGCAACCGTCGTGTAGGCATGCCCGATGTGCGGGACATCGTTTACGTAATATATCGGGGTAGTAATATAAAACTTCCCTTCCATCTATGAGTATAACCTCCTTCGAGTGCGTTACGGTTTCTTTTTGTCCTTAAACTTTCTGAATCGCCATTTGTTCTTTTTCACACCGGGTTCTGTTTTTGCCTGAGTTGGAGGATCTCCTTCATTTTTTACCGGTTCGGATGTGCCTTCGTGTTTTGTCTCTTTTGATTCATCAGGCCCTTTAGATTCCGTGGCGCCTGTGGAGGGTCTCTTGATAAAGCGCCGTTTCTTGTTAACACGGGGCTTCGCTGTCTCAGCACTATTGTCGAGTGCGTGGACTGAGATTTCGCCGGCATTTATGTCCGTCTCAGCGGGTTTAGCCCTCTCATATCTTGATTTCGGTTGTTTTGCCTTTTCCACCACCTTCTCTACACTAATGTAGAGGGCGTCTTTTTCTTCCTCGGCGAATTTCTCCAGGTTAATATCGTCCTCTTTTATTTCTATGGCCTCTTCCGGCCGGAAATCCTCTACCTCAAACCCAAGGCAGCACATCAGCCTGCCACAAAGCCCTGATAATTTGCCAGGATTTAAGACAAGGTCCTGCTTTTTCGCCATTCGTATGGAAATCGGCGCGAAATTGGAGAGAAACGTCCGGCAGCATACCTCTCTGCCGCATATCCCTATCCCCCCTATGAACTTCGTCTCGTCCCTTACGCCTATTTGGCGCATCTCTATGCGTGTCTTAAACTTTGAGGCCAGGTCCTTTACCAGCTCCCTGAAATCTATCCTGCCGTCGGCCGTAAAGTAAAACACTATGCGCCTCCTGTCCAGGGTTACCTCCGTATGGACCAGTTTCATGGGAAGTCCACGCGCAATTATTCGCTCTAAACAGTACTCTCTCGTCTCCTGCTCCAGCAGGTCATTGCTTGCCTTTGCGTCAATGTCCTCATCGGTAACGCCGCGGATGACCTTCTTGAGTTCCTTGTCCGGGACTTCTACGGTTTTTTCGCCGATTACTATGTTTCCTATGGTTAGGCCGAAACTTGATTCCACGACGACGAAATCGCCCACCTTCACGGGCAGATCGCTTACCTCAAAGTCGTATATCTTGCCACACTTCTTAAATCTGACTCCAACAACTGTAGGCATATTCAATAAACCCCTTTTATATTAAGTGCCTGGCCCCTCTCTGAAATCATTTGCCTGCCAAAGGCCTCTCTCAGTTTTAAGGCTATATAGTTAAACACAATACCCTTGTTAATGTTCAACACGAAATACCTGCTAAGGTCAAATAATGTCTCATAACACCCTGTTATGGCCTCGACATCCATGGCCCTGCACAGACTGGCAAACTCCGCCGCCTTGTCAGGATTTAACAAAGGAACGGGTGTGCCGCCTTGTCCCAATTTCACCACCATCATGTCTCTCAGAAACCCCATCGCGCTCTCAAACCAGACGGCCATCTCTTCCCGGTCTTTCCACTGCTGTGCCTTCCTGCCTTCGGCCAGCCCCATAAACACCTCCAATGCCCTGTCACGCCCGGCTGTCAGGGAATCGTCCAACATGGCCTCAGCGCTCCCATTTGCCAGGGCAAGCCATTCGTCTGCCAGGGCAATGCCACGTCTCTCTGCTATCGTGCGCAACACCTTAATGGAAAGCGGCACAAAAGGAATCTTAATACACCTTGAGCGTATTGTCTGCAGAATGGCCTCCTCCTTGTGGGTTATCAGCACGATTATGCTGCCTTCCGGGGGTTCCTCAAGGGTCTTGAGAAATGCATTTCCCGCTGAAGGATTCATCGTGTGCGCATCCTTTATTATAACAGCCTTGCGCTTCCACTGCATGGTGGTAGTTGATAAAAACTCGCTTGCCTCTCTTATCCCCAGTATTTTTATCATCCTGTCCTCTGGGGCTATTACCCTTAAGTCGGGGTGCGATAGTGAGTCAATACTTTTACACGAACGGCATCGGCCGCATGAATTTCCCTCTTTGGCAGAGGCGGCATCTTCGCAGTTCATCGCCTTTATAAAGGAAAACGCTGCTGTTTCTTTTCCCACCCCGGGTGGGCCGCAAAATAAATACGTCGAGACTATCCGGCCGGTCTTCAGCATCCCGCCAAGTATCCTCAACACCCTGCCCTGTCCCATTAGTCCGTCTAACGCCATTACAGCTTTTCCTTTATTGCGGCAGCTATCTCATCCGTTATCACGGCCATATCAAGTGCCGCGTCTATTAACTTAAATCTTTCTGGCTGCTGATTGGATAGCGCTAAGAAGCCCGTGCGAACCCTTTGGTGAAAGGCAATGGACTCCAGCTCAAAGCGGTCGGTCTTGTTTGCCTCCTTATTTCTCATGAGGCCGATATTCGGGTCAAGGTCCAAAAGGACGGCCATATCGGGTCGAAACCCACCCGTTGCTATCCTGTCAATTTCCAGGGCCAGACGCTCCTCTATCCCCCTGCCGTAGCACTGATAGGCCAGTGTAGAGTCCGTAAACCTGTCCGTGATGACAATTGTGCCTCTCTCTAATGCGGGGACAATCACCTCGGCCAGATGCTGCACCCTTGCCGCATTATATAGCAGGAGTTCCGCCATCGGAGCCATCTGCGTGAGCGCGTTATCAAGTAAGATTTCCCTGATCCTCTTAGATATTTCCGTCCCTCCAGGCTCATATGTGGCAACCACATTGAGGCCTTCGGCCCTCAGCCGCTCCGAGACCAGGCGTACCTGTGTAGT
>PEAC01000210.1 GCA_002753305.1 Nitrospirae bacterium MYbin6 | reverse complement strand
TCCAGCTTATCACCCAAAAAATCGGCAGAGAGAGCGAATCGACTAACACCGCAATTATAAAGATATTACTGCCGGACGGGGAACTGGTGCATACTGCCGCCGAGGGTAATGGCCCCGTCAATGCCCTTGATACTGCCCTGAGAAAGGCACTTGAGCGGTACTATCCCGCCCTTAAAGATGTCTCTCTGCACGACTATAAGGTTAGAGTACTCTCAGGCGGGGCTGGGACATCGTCGGCAGTCCGTGTGCTTATTGAATCCGGCGACCATAACTCTCGCTGGGGTACGGTAGGCGTAAGCCCCAACGTAATAGAGGCATCGTGGAAGGCCCTTGTGGACGGTATCGAACATAAACTACACAAGGATAACCTGATATAAAAGTTATACGCAGATATAATAAATCAGAAGTATCTTCTTAGCTGTACAAGGCGTCCAGTTTGTCTTTGAATGCCTCATGGATATTTTTTCTTTTTAACTTCAACGAAGGGGTCAGATATCCTTTGTCCGGCGTCAGGTGTCCGTTATAAATGCAGAACTTCTTGATTGTCTCAAACGAGGCAAGGCCCTTGTTTACTTCGTCAATCCGGCCCTGGATGAGGGCGGTTATTGCATTGTTTGCGGCCAGCTCTGTAAAGCCGGAGAAATCTATGCCCAGTTGCCTTGCATACGCGGTGGTGGTGTCTTCTTTTAGTGTTACAAGTGCCGTGAGGTATTTTCTTTCGTCTCCATAGATAACAATATGTTCGATATAGGGGTCGTCCTCAAACCTCAGTTCTATAAGCTGGGGTGAGATATTCTTCCCTCCGGATGTTACGATTAGCTCCTTTTTCCTGCCCTTTATCCTAAGAAATCCACTTTCAGTAAGCTCGCCAAGGTCTCCGGTCTTAAACCATCCATCTTCGTCAAAGGCATCCTTAGTCGCTGCCGGGTCTTTGTAGTATTGTCTGAAAATACTTAAACCCTTTGCCATGATTTCCCCATCAGGGGCAAGCCTCAGCTCTACGCGTGGAAAGGGTTTCCCTACTGAGTCAAAATCGAAGTCGTCCTTTTTGTTCATGGTCAGCGTGGGTGAACACTCAGTAAGGCCGTAGCCTTCGATTAGCAATAGCCCTGCATCATAGAAGAACTCCTTGATTTCTCTTTTTAGCCCTGCGCCGCCGGACAGGCAAAACCTCAGCCGTCCTCCAGTCAGCTCTTTAAGTTTCTGAATCTGAGCGTCTTTACTGTCTGATGCTGCCTTCGCGCTAAGATACAATTTTTCCCAGTACGCTGGGACACTCATAAATATAGTTGGCTGCACCGTGGGCATATCCGAAAGCACGGACATGGGGGTCGTGAAATATGTTGTAAATCCATGTGTATTTCCAAGTCCGAGTTCCCCCAGGCCAAAGATGTGCGAAATGGGAAGCCACAGGAGGTCTACCCTTGTATCTGGTATAAGGGGACCGAGGACTTCTATCCAATCCCCAGCGTTTATGAACAGATTTTCATAGGTCAGAACTACGCCCTTGGGAGGGCCGGTAGTGCCGGATGTATATAATATCGTTGAGACGTCCTTCTTTGTGATTAGTCCGGCAAGGCGGGCAAAACCATCGGGGTCATCGTTGAGCAGCCTCTGTCCGGCCACGTATACGTCTTCTATGAACACAATTTTATCTTTCAGCTCCTCAAATATTGTACTACCTGTAGAATCTGCTTTCAGGTCCATGAGGATAATTTTTTTCACAAGCGGCAGCCGCTTCCAAATCTTATGCACACAGGGGAGCAGGTCTGACTCCGTAATCAGAATCTCCGAGTCCGAATGTGTGATGATATACTCAACCTCTTGGGGCGTGTTTGAGTGGTAGACGGGGACGAAGACTCCGCGGCAGGCATGGATTGCCATAAGACAAAATGGCCACTGAATTCGGTTTTTTGCGTATACTGCCACCTTTACATCCGGCCCAACACCGCTTTGTGAGAGATACATGGCCGCCTTTGACGAATAAGAAAGAAAATCCCCCCATGTTACATTTATCTGCCCGGCGCCACCAAGGGGGGCGACAAACCTCACAGCATCCGGCTCACTGGCACATTTGTCTATGAGTACTTGTGCCTCAGTTTTGAATTCTACAACAGGTTTCATAAGAGTTATTCCCTTGTCTTATTCTACATTAGTTTCCTAAAAGTAAAACCACACTGTGTGAATAAGAAGTCCTGGCGATCGAAACATGACAGCCATTAAACAGGCCTACACAACTAAACAGGCTAGTACAACGAGCACGGCATAAACTACTGTGGAATCCGCGAAGTCTTCAAGTTATCAGATATCTGTAATTCATCACGGACAATTTCGCGTACTTCATGTGTCTTAGGATATTCAGCAAGTTCTCTGCGTATAATGGTTACAACCTCATCCCGTGTCGGACGCTTTGCAAGCGCATGCTTCATTTCAGACTGATCCTGTTTCATAGCCTTGATATTCTCGTTCATTGATATTAAAATCGTGTCTCTTTCCTCATCGGTTAGTTTTGCCATCGGCTTGCCCTCCATACCTTCATTATACAGTATCACCTGATATATTTCAACACCCTCGGCCAATCCGGCACAATCTGATAAAGTAAATCGAGTAGGAGGCAGGTGATTATTTCACCTGCCGACCTCTCACACCACCGTACGTGCCGTTCGGCATACGGCGGTTCGTAAGTAATAAAGACTCGTAAGCATTAAGAA
>PEAC01000209.1 GCA_002753305.1 Nitrospirae bacterium MYbin6 | reverse complement strand
TGCAGGAACTGTAACCTGTCCTTCAGGTGCGTGAGCTGCTCAAGGGAATCTACCACTATCTTGTTCAGGCATGAATCCCCTGTAATTACAAAAGAAGAGGCAGATTATAAAGTAAACCGGAGAAAGGGAAGGATATTTACATATGCAAAATAAAACCAGTGATAAAAGGTTGTCAAAGGCAACGGTTGTTATAGCAGGTGGCGGCACGGGTGGACACCTGTACCCTGGGATTGCGATTGCCGAGGAGATAAAAAAACAGTTACATGACGTGGAAATTATCTTCATGGGCGCAGAAAAGGGTATCGAGGCAAGGATACTGCCCAGTGAGAATTACTACGTAAAGCTGTTAAAGACAGACGGCTTTGTGGGGGTATCGCTTAGGAAGAAGACAACTGCCCTGTTTAAGTTTATAATGGCGTTTTTTAAGGCATACGCGTTTCTCAGGGGGCTTAGGCCTAATGTTGTAATAGGCACTGGTGGATACGCCTCGTTTATTCCTGTATTTGCGGCCATGCTCTTAGGCATCCCCACAGTAATCCAGGAACAGAACTCAGTGCCGGGGCAGGCCAACAGGATTCTCGCCAAGTTTGCAAAAAAGGTTTGTATAACCTATGAGAATTCACTTTCTTATTTTCCAAAAAATAAGACCATACTGACTGGCAACCCTGTAAGAGAAAAGATTCTTAAGGCTGATAAAACCGAAGGCAAGAAGATGTTTTCCCTGAAGGAAGGGCGCTTTACGGTGTTTATCTTTGGCGGGTCAATGGGGGCGTCAAGCCTGAACAAGATAGTGGTAGATTCCCTTGAGCAGCTCACGCACCTGAAGGACAGGTTACAGTTCCTGCATCAGACTGGTGAGAAGGATTTTGAGTACGTCAAGGCAGCCTACTTAAGGTATGGGATGAGCGGCACAGTAGCGCCGTTTATATACAAGATGCCAGAGGCATATGCCTCGTGTGACATGATAATATCGCGTGCAGGGGCAACTACACTTGCCGAGATAACGGCCATAGGGATACCCTCAGTGCTGGTACCGTACCCGTATGCCGCCTCTGCACATCAGGAGGTAAACGCATCGAGGCTTGCCGTAAGCGGTGCAGCCATGATGATAAAAGAGGGTGAGTTAACCGGAAAGGTCCTCGCAGAGTATATCCAAAGGCTTTTTAATGATGACAGCCTGCGCTCAAAGCTTAGCCGTGACTGCATGACATTCGGCAAGCCGGACGCCGCTAAAAAGGTTGCCAACATATCTATTATGCTGTTAAAAAATAAAAAACAATCATATCGCGAAGGGTTTCCGGTCCCTTTGCCTAAATAGGGAGTTTAATAGAGAATGTTTAACCGTTACAGAGTAATTCATTTCGTAGGCATTGGCGGCATAGGGATGAGCGGCATAGCGCAGGTACTCAATGACCTTGGCTATGAGGTCAAAGGCTCGGACATTAAAGATTCCTCGATGGTGGAAAAGCTGAGGAACTCCGGCATAACCGTTATGATTGGTCATAAGGCTGAGAACATCGGCAACGCACATGTAGTTGTAATAACATCGGCGGTCAGCACGGGCAATCCTGAAGTAGAAGAGGCCAAACGCCGTGCCATCCCCGTTATTCCACGGGCTGAGATGCTTGCCGAGCTTGGCAGACTTAAGTATACCGTGTTGGTTGCTGGCTCACACGGCAAGACAACTACCTCGTCGTTGATTGCAACTATCCTGATGGGAGCGGGGGCATTTGACCCTACGGTCGTACTTGGCGGCAAATTAAACGAATCAAACAGTAACTCGAGGGTAGGCAGGGGGGATTATCTGGTTGCAGAGGCTGACGAGAGTGACGGCTCTTTCCTTAAACTCAACCCAACCGTAGCAGTATGTACGAATATCGATAGAGAGCACATGGATTATTTTTCGACGATGGAAAGGCTTAAGGGTGCGTTTGTCGATTTTCTGAATAAGGTGCCATTTTACGGTGTTGGCATTGTATGTACAGACGACCCCAATATAAGGGAAATCCTTCCAAGGGTCAATAGAAGATATGTAACATATGGACTTGACAGCGGCGCGCAGTATACGGCTAAAAATATTGACTATGGCTTTATGCGTACAAGTTTTGACCTTTACAAAGAAGGTCAGTTTATAAAAAGGTTTGAGATACGTTTGGCAGGCGCCCATAATGTGTTAAATTCGCTTGCCGCTATAGCCGCTGCCGAATCCCTTGGCGTAGAAGTAGACAGCACTGCCGCCTCTTTGGGGGAATTTTCCGGAATAAAACGCAGGATGGAGTTTAAGGGGGCATTTGACGGCATAAAGGTCTATGATGACTACGGTCATCACCCGACAGAGATAGAGGCAACCATAGGGGGAATAAAGGATCATGTCTCAAATCGACTTATTGTGGCATTTCAACCGCACAGGTACACAAGGACGCGCGATTTGATGGACAACTTTGCAGCTTCATTCTCAGGTGTTTCCAAGCTCTATCTGCTGGATATATACTCGGCTGGGGAGCCTCCTATAGACGGCATATCGTCTGAGGTATTGGCTTCAAAGCTCAGAAAAAATGGTGTAGATGTGGTCTATTGTGAAGCTCAGGAAGCGGCCAGGACAAAAATAGGCCAGGCACTACAGGATGGTGATGTCCTTGTCACGTTTGGGGCCGGGGATATATGGAAACTAGGAGAGGAACTTGTTAAACAGCGGGGGGCAGGTAAATGATCAGCG
>PEAC01000030.1 GCA_002753305.1 Nitrospirae bacterium MYbin6 | reverse complement strand
AAGGTTTGCCCAGGTAGAGTTTGAAGAGAGATTTGATTTGCTGAGAAAGTCCGAGTCAATCGACATGGTAGACACATACGCGGCCGCCTTCAGAAAGGACGTTTTCACCGGCGCGGGCGGATTTGACGAGTCCTTTCCGGTTGCCAATAACGAGGACACTGACCTGTCGTATAAGCTCTCGGCGGCGGGGCATAAGATGGTCTTCAACGGCAACGCCATCGTGTATCACCTTAACCATCCGGCGTCGGTCTTGCGATATGGCAGGATTAAGTTTCAGCGCGGGTTTTGGCGCATGGTAGTCTACAAGAGGTACCCCGGTAAGATGCTAAAAGACACGTACACGCCGCAAAGCCTGAAAATTCAGATCATGGCGCTATTTGGCAGTGTCTCTTTGTTTGCCTTGTCGGCGTTTATTCACACGGTGGCATATGCGGCTTTGTTATTATTAATAATGTTTTTGTTGTCGACGGCCAGGTTTTCGCTGTTCGCGTTTAAGAAAGACAAGGCAATAGGGATATTGTCGCCGTTTTTCATAGCCCTGCGGGCGTCATCAATAGGGCTAGGGGTGTTGTATTACATGATTGCCGGCGCCTCGAAATTAAAATAAAATGCCAATGTTTAGTGAAGCCTGAGAATTTTAAGTATTTTTTGAATGTCTTCTTTATTCAGTCCCACGGCAAATGGCACGCGCAGGACGAATACGCATGTGGCAAGCGTATAGACAACCCCTGAGCTGAGAAATCCCATCACTATATTGTCCTTTGCCAGCGGGTTGACAATCAGTGCCGTAACCACTGCCGTTAACGCCATAAACACTATGCAAAGCCCCTGATGCCCCAGGTAGCGCATATATGATATTCCTACCGGTTTCGCTATATAGTAAAGCAGCACATTGACGCTTATGACATTTACTACTACCATCTTGAGGGCTAACCCCATAGCGCCGGCACCAACTCCAAAATACTTTTGCGGAGCTATCAGGAAAAACGTTACAGGCACACCAACTGCCGTCATTGCGACCCCTATGTTTCTGTATAGGGCAGTCTTACCCATGGCAAAGTATGCGGAGGCGACTAGCTGCCCATAGGTCTGATGAACCGGATAAAAGGCCATGACGGCAACGGCATAGTATGCGGCTCCGTATTGTGCCCCTCCGAATATGTGAATAATTTTATCGGCATTTATCGAGACAAAGCACGAAAAAAACGCGGCAATAGAAAACAGGAGCGGGATATATCTCTCAAAAAGCTCCTTCATTCGCTCCGGGTTGTTTTGCGTGTGGACAATGGAAAACTCCCTCATCAGAAGTGGAGTCATGGCACCGGTAAATAAAAAACACAGGGCGCCTATCTGTGTTGAGAGTCCGAAAAACCCCTGCTCAACGCTTCCGCCAAACACCTGCAACAGCCATATGTCAAAAATATTCGACAGCACCCCCGCCAACGCGCTTATAAAGAGGGGGTGGCTGTAGCTGAATAACTCACCGGCATAGAGCCTGGCATGCGCAGGCGTTAACGCCATCTTCTTATACGGCGAATAACCGCTGCCTTTCATAATAAAGATTGTGCCTGCCAATAGAAAGATAAATAACGCATAGTGATAGAGAAAAAAGCTGAACAGATTTAACCTGCCGGATATGAATATCAACACCAGGAGGCACAATCCAAAGGCCCTCTGGAACACCTTCACCTTTTCCGCGGCAACGGTCAACCCATAGGCATCGGCCATTTGGTTGAATATCTGCGTAACCCATGTGAAAAGTCCGAAGGCCGCGGCCAGATAGATATAACTTATGCGTTGCCCGGGCCAAATATACACATAAAGGGATGTCATATGTGAAGCGCCTGTGATAAATAACACGGCAAGGCAGACCAACACGCAAAAAAACATATAAAAGCGTACGAGCTGTGAGTCTCTCGGGTCTTTTGAAAGCATCGTGAAGTATCCAGTTGAGGTGTTTAACTCGAGAAAGGAGATTAACTGGCTGAAAAAACCCGTTAAATAGTTAAAATCGCCATAGGCCCCTGGGCCAAGGCCCCGTGGTATGATCATCTGGGATATGAGGCCGATTAACAGTCCGACAAAGTTTGCCGATAATTTGTATAAATATCTCTTGTTAAACGAATCGGCAAGAGGTTGGCGCACTTTACCGAAGGCCTTCAGGCAGCCGGTAAAGCGGCTGTGAATTGCCGGATTTTGGCTTCATATTGATTATACTATACAGGGCAAAAGCACTATGGTAGGGAGGCATCATTTCTTCGTCTGTCATTCCTGCGAAAGCAGGAATCCAGTATTTTAAGTATAAGAATTGATGCCCTATCTCCCCCAAAAGGCAGCGATATGGCAAACTAAAGGGCAAAAAAATTGCTGCGACTGTGTTTTGGCAAAAGAATTGGATTCCTGCTTTCGCAGGAATGACAGATTTATTGTGATTGGACGCTATTCTTTGCATTGTTCTGCCTCTGATATGACAACAATACGCATATAGTGCGGTTGCCCTATCTTACTATATCATAGTGTGGCATTTAGTGGCAAATTTAGGTTATTATTGACTATTGCTGGTTACGGTAAATATGAGATAAAACGTGGGATGGGAATTGTTAAATGGAATGTGGCACACATATTTACGATAACATTACCAGGCCAAAGGTTGATTTAATACTTCAAAAGCTGACAGAAGGCGACGCGGCCGTAAGCGGCCCGCCAGATGGCCCCTGGGATATAGACACCCGGAACTCCGGCGTTAAATTAAGGGCTGGATGGGATGCGGCTAACTCAAAGTTATCCGTAACCGTTACAGATAAGAAGTTCTATGTCCCATGTGAGAAGGTTTGGACTAAAATCGATGCCTTGATGGCACAGGTATAAATGATGTGATTGGCACTTCAGCCTATCATTGATCTTATGGAAGGCGCCGGAAAGTATAAGTCTATAGTTGTCTACCCTTCGACTGTAATGTCTATTGAGTGTCCGATTTGTAATCACGGTGGCAAGATCAAAAGGGAATTTCCGCCGGAGAAGGATTTTATGGTCACATGCCCGAAGTGCAAGGACCGTTTTGCTGTCAGGCTGAACGTCAGGTCGGCATATCGTAAAGATGTTTCTATCAGTGCGTTTTATCGGTTTCAGGGGATTGAGTGTCCGACCCGAAAGGGGACTGTTCTGGATATATCACGCGGCGGGTTATGTATCCAGTGTATTAAGCGTATGCCTATTTATGAGAAGCAGGGCAATACCATGCACTTGACCTTTGCCTTACCCCCCAAAGACGAAACTATCAAGGTAGACGGTGAGATTGTCCGCGTTGTATCGCAAACAGAGAAGACTATAACCCTGGGATTAAAGTTTAAAGGCCTGCATGTGTACGAAGATGCGCAGATTGGTTTTTTCCTTATGGCATAGATATGGCTATGAACCTGCCACCTCCCGAATATAACCGGAGTTGACTGCAACGCTCCGGCTATGATATACTTATGTATAATGGCTGGGGCTGAAAAGACAAACGGCGGAAGTTGTTGCGCATCCGAGTCTGCTTCTGCCAGCGCCGGATGCCGGTGTCCGCAAAATGAGGTTTCCGGTTATATCAATACAAAGGCTGGCTTAATCGCTAAAACCTCTGCGCAACTATATAGAAACGACTATTGGGGCGAAATTAAGAGCAGACTAAGTGCGTTCAGAAATAACTATGCTGTTGTTGCTGGTCTTTATGCGGTGGGCGAACCATCGGAAGACTCGGACGTGTTTGTAAGCGCAAACTATAAGTTGAGTTTCGATAAGTTAAGGAGCGCACTTGCGGGAATAAGCGCCTGGATTTTGGTGCTCGATACCAAGGGCGTTAACGTGTGGTGTGCCGCAGGGAAGGGGACTTTCTCGACTGAAGAACTGATAAAAAAAATATCTGAGACGAATATAGACCTTGTCGTACGGCATAAAAAGCTAATCGTGCCTCAGCTTGGGGCGGTAGGAATAAGCGCATATAAGGTTTTAAAGGCCACCGGCTTCAGAGTCCTGTTTGGCCCCGTGTACGCCGCCGACATTGTGGCCTATGTCAACAACGGCTATAAGGCAACGGCACAAATGCGCACTATCCGGTTCAACATCACCGACAGGCTGGTACTTACCCCTATGGAGATGCTGCCTATACTTAAGTGGTATCCCGTGTATGCGGCTGCCGTGCTGATATTTTTCGGGGTGCATGGTACGGGTATTGTCTTTAGAGACGCATTTTATGGTGGTGCGCCTTTTTTGTTCTTCGGCCTTGTGTCCGTTTTTGCCGGGGCGTTTATGACCCCTGTATTGCTGCCTTTTATTCCCTTCAGGGCGTTTTCGCTAAAGGGGTGGATGGTAGGGCTTATGGCCGTTTTTTTAGCCATACAATCGTTTTCGGCATTGCCGGTCTCTCTTAAGGTGTTTGTCTATCTATTTTTTCCCGCCGTGAGTTCTTTCGCGGCCCTTCAGTTTACCGGGTCTACGACCTTTACCGGAATGTCGGGCGTTAAAAAGGAGTTGAAGTATGCCGTCTTCGCTTACGTAATTATTGGGGTGGCCTCGTTAATTTCGTTGATAATATATAAATCGGGGGTGCTATGAAATATTTAGCGGGTGTTTCGACACTGCAACTTGACAGCGGCAGGTGTACGGGCTGCGGTATGTGTGCGGAGGTGTGTCCACACGGCGTCTTTGCCATCGCAGACGCAATGGCATCCATAACCGATAAGGACAAGTGCATGGAGTGCGGCGCATGTGAAAACAACTGCGCCTTCGGCGCCATAAGAGTGGCCTCTGGTGTGGGCTGCGCCTCTGCAATCATCAACGGCATGATAACTGGAGGCGAGCCGACTTGCGGTTGCGGCCCTAACGACAGTGCTTGCTGTTAGTACGTGCCGTACGCCGCGAGGTATCTTTTATCTAATCGACTGGCGTTACGACTGCCATTACGACGAGCCTCTCTCCCAATGATGCCTTAAAACCATGCGGAACCATAGGGTCACAGAGGATTGCGGTCTTTGCATCGGCCTCAATTTCCTCATCCCCGACGGTAAAAATCCCCCGGCCCTCTACACAGAACATCATAAGCCTCAGCGGGGCCGTGTGTGGTTTCAGCTCCTGCCCGGCCTCAAGACACATGAGCGCTATGCGCATCTCAGGTTTGTCCGAGAGCATCTCCCTTGAGATCCTGTCGGGATAGAAATTCATAACTTTTTTCAGGTCTAATACTTCTGCCATTTATACCTCCAAAGAGTCTGTAAGATTTTAGTTCACACGGAACATTATTTTCTGGCTTTGCCAGGGTTGCCATTATAATAATCTACTGGTCTGATAAAATCAATAGTTGATATCATACCCTATATCTTACTGATTGTGCTAGCTCCGGTAAGGCGATTAAGTTCTATCGTAAAGACGGCGCCTTTATCTGTCTTGGTGGCCGCGTAGAGCCTTCCGCCCATGTTGCTTTCAATGATTATCTTTGACATGTAGAGGCCTATACCTGTGCCCTCCGTGCCTTTTGTCGTGAAATAGGGATCAAACAGCTTGTCGATAACCTCTGTTGGTACACCACCGCCGTTGTCCGCTATTTCAATTTTTGCCGTATCGCCTGAGGTTGACAGCTCAACGGAGATCTCCCCGTCTGTGTCTTCGCTGAGGATGCCCTTTTCTTTGCTTTTTACGATTGCGTCCCTGGCGTTACAGAGGATATTGAGGATTACCTGTTTGAATTCGTTTTTAAAGCCCTCCACAGCCAGTTCCGGCTCACATGTGCATATCTCTTCTCTCAGGGTTTCGGGCGGTTTTCTTACGGCTTCGGGGTATGTACACGATAAGGAAATTCTTATGTCAGCCTTTTTAAACAGGTCATAGACCAGGTATATCACCTCTTTTATGGCGGTGTTTATCTCAAACGGCAGTTTTTTCTTGCTTGGCTTAAAGAAGTTCGTGAAGTCGTTGATTGTTTGAGACATGAAATTGATTTGCCTCATGGTGTTTTCTACCATTTCGTTCATATATACCTTGTCAAGCTCGCCGCTTTCGAAGGAGTCTCTGGCGTCTTGCACAAAGAGGGCGACGGCATTCAGGGGTTGCCGCCACTGGTGGGCAATTGCCCCGATCATCTCGCCCATTGACGCCATTTTGGACTGCTGTATCAGCATGTAGTCCTTCTGTCTGCTTATTTGCACTTCCTCTTTTACCCTGTTCTCAAGCGTTATGTTCAGTTCCTTTAGTTTGTTCTCCATGTCGTGCCTGTATAGGGCCATCTCTATGGTTGCCTGTAAGTCCTTGTCATGAAATGGTTTAAGCAGATAGCCAAACGGCTCGGTCAGCTTTGCCCTCTCCATGAGGGAATCGTTGACGTGAGATGTCAGGAAGATTACCGGTATATTGTAATTTTCACGTATCTTCTTTGCGGCCTCTATCCCGTCCATTTGTCCCTTCAGCAATATATCCATGATGACTATGTTGGGTGAGTCGGTAGCTGCCTTTTCTATTGCCTGTTCCCCTGTGGAGGCTATGGAGCTTACGGTGTAGCCCATATCCTGAAGGGCCATTTTTATCCTGTTTGCTATTATGAACTCATCCTCTACGATTAAGACAGATTTTTTATCCATTAATCTGCTCCCGTGCCTTAAAGCGCACTTTTATCTGCGTACCATTAGTCCTGTCCATTTCTATATTGCCTTCGAGCTGGGTTTGGGTTATGCCTGTTATCAACTGGAAGCCCAGGGTTTGCGTATTCCATATGTCGAGTGTCTCAGGGAAGCCGATGCCGTTGTCTCTGACAATCAGTTCGATTACGCCGCCTGAGGCTGGGTGCAGGCCTATGTATACCTCACCCGTCTTTCCATCGGGAAAGGCGTATTTCACAGCGTTTGTGAGAAGCTCGTTAATCAGGAGGCCGCATGGTATGGCAAGGTCTATCCCTAAGGATACGTCCTCCACATCAGTCGTTAGCTTAATGCCGGATAAATTATCCCTGTAAGTGTCGTATAGGGTCTTTATGAGCCTGTTAATGTACTGTTTGAAATCTACGCTGGCCATGTCCTTAGAGCGGTAGAGCATATCATGGACGGTGGAAATCGATTTTATCCGATTCTCGGTTTCCTTGAATATCCTTAAGGTGTTGCCGTCTTTGATGTAATAGCTTTGCATTCGCAGGAGGCTCGATATTATCGCAAGATTATTCTTGACTCTGTGATGAATTTCCCCTACGAGCATCTCCTTTTCTTTGAGAGAGACCATTATCTGCCTCTCTGCCTTTTTCAGTTCAGTTATGTCGTGGAACAACGCGAATTTCGATACGGAGCCGTCTTTGTTGTTTATCGGGGTGTCATACCGGTGATACGTCTTTTCATTTCTTGGATAATCCCACTCCCAGTGTATAGTTTTTCCGGATAATACCTCATCTCTCCTGCACCACGGACACTGTTCGGATTTATCGTGGAAGTATTCGTAACATTTACGTCCGAGTATAGCGCCAAATTCCCGTTCTACCACAGGGTTTACGTATTGGAGTTCGCAGTTTTTGTTAGTGATATAAATACCGTCGTCTATGGTGTTCATAATGGAGTTGAGCTTATCTCTCTCTACCCTGACCTCTTCCTCTATCTTCTTCCTTTCGGTTATATCGCGGGCGGTGGCGTAAATCATCCCGGACTCCGGCGAAGATGTCCATGCGAGATCTTTATACGTCCCGTCTTTGCATATATACCGGTTTTCGAAATATATTGTGGGTATCCCCTGGGATAGTTTAATTAACTCATCAAGGGTATTTTGTCTGTCGTCGGGGTGTATGAATTCGACAAATGGCCTTGACATAAGTTCCCCTGCTGTAAATCCAAGTGTTATTTCGAACATGGGATTTATCCTCTTGAAATATCCCTGAGTATCGGCGATACAAAGCATGTCGCGGGAAATATTAAAAAAGTTGTCAAGCTCCGCCTCCGCCTTCTTGCGTTTCGTTATATCCCGAAAGACGCCTAACAGGTATTCCTTATTTTCTATGGTAATCGCCTGGGCGTTGACCTCCACCCATAAATAAGAGCCGTCGGCCCGTACCACCTTGTTTTCAATCGGCTGCGACAGTGTCCCCTTTTTTGCCTCAACTATGTGCAGCTTGAATGTCTCTTTTGAGTACTTCTCTCCTTCATGCGGGTGCAGTTCAGACTGATGCATGCCTATGATTTCTTCTTTTGGCTTCATAAGGAGCGTTGTCGCGGAGGGATTTGCGTCGACGATTGTCCCTGTCTCTATATCCGCGATAAATACCGCGTCAGGCGCGTTGTCAAAGAACATTCTAAAGCGTTCTTCGCTTTTATTTAACCCCTCCTCATACTTTTGGAACGCAGCATGTTTCTCATTCATCGATTTAGTTATCCCACTTACTATATGCGTTGCACCGATGATGGCCATAAGGAGGCCGAACACTATGCCCACTATCGTGATATTACGGCTTCTTATATAACTGATATCGGCCTTGTCGTACTCTTCCTTTGTAACCTTAAACTGTACATCTTCCAGTTTACTCAGTTTAGTTATAATGGGATCAACGGCAGTGTATATCTCGTCTAAGGTATAGTTGGCCAGTGTCTGCTTGTCCTCTTCCTGCAGAGCGGCCAGTAGTTTTCCTATTGGGGCTGAGGCCGTTATTTGTAGTGTCTCGATTTCGGTGATGAGTTTTTTTTCTTCTGGTGCTAAATAAGTGGCCTTGTATTTCTTCCATCTTATATCTATTTTCTCAACGGCTCTCGTTATGCGAACCCTTGCCTTGTACGTGTCTATTTTGCCTGCAAGCGCCCTGTGTGTCGTATGAAGGATGTCATTATATGAGTCGGAAATCGCTTTGATGTCCACTAATGGAATAACGCGGTCAAGGTACACCGTTTGAAGTCCGTCTTTGATGGACTTCATCCCCAGCAGGCCCAATCCCCCGATGCCGATTAAAAGTATCGACATAAATGACAACAACAGTAGAACTATTTTTACATTTTTTTTCGTGTTTTTCACGTTACCGCCGCTTTACGTGAACCTGAACCACTTCTCGAACACCGAGACGCAGGCCTCCACGACATCGCTGTCATATAAAATACCGCTGTTTTTCTTTATCTCCTCCAACGCCTTGTCTATTCCCAACGCCGGGCGGTAGGGCCTGTGGTTAGCCATTGCCTCTACCACGTCGGCAACGCAGATTATCCTTGCTTCCAATAGAATGTCGAGTCCCTTAAGGCCCTGAGGATAGCCTGAACCGTCCAGCCGTTCGTGATGCTGGAGCACTATTTGGGCAACGGGGTAGGAGAATTCTATGCCTTTTAATATCTCATAACCCATCTGCGAGTGTTCCTTGATAAGATTAAACTCTGCTGCCTTTAGTTTGCCGGGCCTGCTGAGTATCTCAGACGGTACGTATATCTTACCCAGGTCGTGTATCGAAGACGATACCAGTACGCTTTCCTTTTGCTCAGTGGTTAGCCTCATTTCCTCGGATATAGCACGGGACAGTTCGCTTACCCTGCGTTGATGTCCTGCCGTGTATGGGTCTCTAACCTCCACGGCCGCGCACATGGCCAGTATTATCGCGTTGCTGAGTGTACGAAGCTGCTCAATGCTTCCCACTAGTTCCTTTGTGCGCTCTTGTACCACGGATTCAAGCTGTTCCGTGTATATGTTAAGCTCCCTTTCCATCTCCTTGCGGTGGGAAATATTCTCTACCATTCTGATTCCGTAAACAACTGCGCCGTTTTCGTCCTTGATGTAATTAGCGGTAACGTTTACCCAAAAGGCCTCTCCATTTTTCCTGACGTAGCGTTTCTCCAACTTGTAGGAGTGTATGGCGCCCTCTTTTAACTGCCTTACAAGGGCCATGTGTTGCTCAAGGTGTTCCCTGAGGGTTATATCATTAAATGTGAGCGTTTTTAGTTCGTCTTCACTATAACCCAGCATTTTACACAGGGTGTTGTTGGCCTTTATAAAATAGTCGTTGCTGTCCGTTACGGCTATTCCCAGCGGGCTGTCCTCGAATATCCTGCGAAAACGCTCTTCGCTTTCCCTGAGCGCTATTTCAGCCTTTTTCAGTTCGGTAATGTCGTGCGCGAGGACGAACAAGCCGCTGACATTTCCATCTTGTTCATCAAGATGCGGGATATATTTGACGCTGATAATCTTGCGGGTTCCATCCTTTAGCGATATGGGACTTTCAAATTGCACATTGTGTCCCGATAAGGCAGTTATCATATTGTCCAATGTGGCGTCGTGATAGTCTTGCCCTAGGATTTCCTGGCGGCGCTTGCCTATTATCTCAGATTGCGAATACCCAAACCAATCCTCGTAGAGCTTGTTGACGAAGCGGTAGCGGGATTCGCTGTCTATGTAAGCAATCAGGGCAGGCATGGAATCTGTAATAAGGTGCAGTTGCTCCTGTTTTTCTTTCAGTAGCAATTCGTTTTCGTTACGTTTTTCAATTTCATGTCCCAGTTGGTCGTTTACTTTAATTATCTCTAAAGATTTTTGTTCCACGAGTTCTTTCAGATGCTGGCGGTACTCCACCAGTTCGCTTTCCATCTGGACGCGCTCGGTCATGTCTACGCCTATGGATATTATGTCGACCTTCTCATCGTGCCGGATTAACGAGACTATGAAATAATAGGAAATATTGTTTTTGTCCTTTGTCGATAACAATAGCTCGCAGTCGGCCTTGCCGTTTTCAATTGCCTTTTGAAATATCTTGCCGGCACAGTAGCTTTCGTCCCCGATGAAGAAATCGAATACGGTCATCGCCGCTATCTCTTCGGACGAATAGCCCGTCACATCCGTCAGATTTTCGTTGTACATAAGGATTTTCCCGTCTTTGTCAAAAAGGAAAAATATACCGGGCAGCGTATTGATTATCGCGTTAAGCTCTACGAGTTTGTGTTCTAATGCTAGATTCCCCGACTTGATACTATCAAGCATTCGGTTAAACGTCATGGCCAGAATACCTATCTCGCCGTCAGGCTCCATTGTGATTCTCTGAGAGACATCTCCTTCCGAGATGCGCGCGGCTATCCTTGTCAGACGCCCTAACGGTTCCGTTATATGCCTGACGAGATATGTTAAGGCACCTGCTATGAAACCTATTAATACGAGATAGCTGATGATAAGAAAATTTCTTAGCCGAACCAATGGCTCCATAAATTCGGACTTGTCAATCTTAACGACAAGCCCCCAGTCCGCCTGAGCTATGTATCGCGTGATACCTATTACCTCCACACCCCTGTAATCTATATAAGAACGAAATACGCGTTGTTTTTTGTTCAGTGCCTGAATTATAAGGATAGTCTCATTGTCTTTAGATATTTTACGAGCAAAAGCGGCACCCTTGTCTTGTCGCAGAGGGACAATAAATACCGCGCCTTCGTTTTCGTCTCTTTTTGCCAGCACCGTCTCGCCCGTCTTTCCTAAGCCCGTGTAATCACTCGTAATCTCGGTAATGAAATTCCCATCCAATACGGCGCTGACAATGCCAACCAGTTTGCCATCCAGGAGCAGCGGACAGGAAAACCAGACATCCGGCAAATTGTCATAACCCTTAACGGTATCAATAATCCCACAACCGCTAAGGGCCTTTGTCAAAAAGGTTTCTTTGTCGAGTTGTTTTCCAATTTTTGATTCGTTAGTCGAGTATACAATCTCACCTGCCGTGTCAACTAGTGATATTTCGTGAAATACCGTGATAGTGTCCATCAACTCGTTCAATATTTTTGCTATATTGTTCTTTGACTGCCCGTCTTTGGTTTTGGTGTATAACTCGAATTGTTTTTTCAGATTCGGCCTGTTTGCGATCATCTTCACGTCGTCGGAGAATCTGTCGAACAGTATATTGATTCTGGATTCCTGTATGGCCGCTGTAGTCTCCAGTTGATTCTCCAGGGATCTCATCAAAGTGCCCTTGAAGTGTTTATAAATGACTAACCCGCTAACGGATATGGGTATGATGGAGACGGCCAATATTATAGCTATAAATTTCTTATGTATGCTCATATCCCGTCCTCTGTCTCCCAGACCCAAGATAGTAAAGAAGTAATGCCGAAGGGGGGTCTCCAACCCCCATAACACCGCATGGATAAAGGTTTAGAGTGTGTCCCTGAGTGAAACCGGAATGAGTGTTGCTTATGGTTGCATTATTCCTTCCCAATATTCTTATCGTCAGCAATTCCATAAGCATAGTATAGCATAGCTCCGGCTTTTTCCTATACTGATGGTTTAGTCGCCACTGCTTTGATTGCAGCGGATATTTTTTCCGTCACTGCGTATTCCAGCGAAATCGACCATCTGTTCCAGTGATGTCAACCACCTGAGAAAGTCTCTTGACGCTGCTTAAAACCCTATTTCCTGACGCAGACCTATCAGAATTATCTGGGGCTGCTTAATATTAAAATAAGTTCCTTGCCTGTCGGCGCTATTGTCTTTATTGTGCCAGGATGCCTGATCCCGATTATTTGTTCGCCCTCTCTGGCCAGGTTTTGGCAGACGTAGACGTCCCGTTCACGGTTGAAAAGCCCTAACGGCAACATGGCCTCTAATATTACGCGCGAGGTGTTTTGCTTATCACATAGCACGACGGCCTTAGGGCACTTGAGGACCTCCTCCGCCCCCTCTATCTGCCTTCCGTGAAACGAAAACACCCGGACATCTAACCAAGACTCCTTAATTTTGGCAAAGGCGGCCTGTACGGACGACACCCCGGGTATGACCTCAAGCACTGAGTCCTTGCCAAACCTGTCGCATATCTTTTGCGACAGGCTGAAGATGCCGGCATCTCCGGTTACCAGGACGCCGATGTCTCTGCCTTCATAGCGCTCAATCAGATTAAGTATCTCCTCTATCCTGTTCTCTTCGATGGCGTGTTCGGATGGGGCAATATCAAGGGCGGCAAGCTGCCCTTTTGTTCCGATTAACATATCGCAGGCCCTTGCCCTCTTAACGGCAGCGTATGTCATATGCTCTGCCGCGCCGGGACCGGCGCTTATTACCGTTATTTTGTACACCTGGCCGCTCCTATGGGTAGTTTATTCATATTAAACAGATATACGCCCACGGATGCAAACCCATAGAGCGTCTTTATCTTCGCGGCTATATCGAAAGCCAGCGTGTCAAATTTTTCCATGCTCTGCACACTCTCAATTATCTCTTCGACCGTATTGTACTCCCCTTCGAGGCTGAAATATCTTGCGACGAAACCAGCGGCCTGCGGGGATTTTTTTGAGTGTGTATTGAGGTAGCCCATCAGGAGTTTTGCCAGTTTCCCAGGATGCCCGCCTATTACGGCCTCCCTAAAACCCTTGTCCTTTGCGTACTGAAGAGAATCGCCGATGAAATTGCTCATCTGAACTACTCGCACCCCCGGAAATATCGACTTGAGCGAATCCTCGCCAATCTTGCCGGGCGACAGATATATCATCAAGGGGTTTTCCACATACGCCACGTCAAGTTCACATTTGATGGTTGCCTTAATGGCCTCAGTGCTCATTGGCTCCACTATCCCCGTGGTGCCGATTATCGAGATGCCCCCAAGTATGCCAAGCCTCTGGTTAAACGTCCTGGCGGCGGCCTTTTGGCCATCGGGAACGGTTATCTCCACCTCGACTGTGCC
Organism: Nitrospirae bacterium MYbin6; assembly: GCA_002753305.1. Classification (GTDB taxonomy): domain Bacteria; phylum Nitrospirota; class Thermodesulfovibrionia; order Thermodesulfovibrionales; family Magnetobacteriaceae; genus Magnetominusculus. Next base: position 17,333 of record PEAC01000030.1, on the reverse strand, counting down.
TTTGGGGATGGCCTCTCTGATGGCATTGCGTATCATAGCCCGCGGGACGGGATTGATGGCGTGTACGCCGATGGGGATCTGAAGCCCGGCCTTTGTTACCATACCCACACCCTTGCCTCCTTTAATGGTAACGCCACTGCTATGTTTATTAATCAGTCTCACGGTGGCGGCTATCTCAAGGCCGGAAGTCACGTCCGGGTCGTCGCCGCCGTCTTTTATTACCGATGCCGTGCTGTTGAGGGCATTGCCTCCAGCGTTTATTTTTATGTCAAGCGTTGTCAACCCACCGGGGAGCGTTACGGCAACCTCATCGGGGAGTTTTCCTGTGAGCGCCATAATAGCCGCGGCCTTTGCCGCAGCGGCGGCCGCCGTACCCGTTGTAAATCCTTTTCTTAGCGTGGCGCCGTTCATTCGGAGTCCACTGCCTTCTTTCTCTTAACTAATGCTATTGATAGATAAAGCGGTTCTTCAGGCAGTGGGGCGTTTAACAGGTCAAAGCACATCTGCCCGTCAAGCGTAACCCTGTTTACGAGATAGGCCGACATGGGTGAGGTCTCCCGGACGGCCTCAATAAGCACGGGGAGTTTCTTGTTTACCTTCATAAACACGGTGGTATGGTGTCTTTGAATCAGTTCGGCTGCCCTTTCTTTGTCGGCGGGGAGTTCATAGACACCGAAATCTCCGCCCTTACTGGCCAAAGGCATCCCAATCAGCGCTGAAGAGGCGTTGATGGAGCTGATGCCGGGGACATGTATGACCGGCACACCGAGGGCCATGAGCCTTTCGGTCAGATAGTTCGACGTGCTGTAGATTGTTGGGTCTCCCATGGAGACATAGGATACGTTGCGCCCCTGTGCGGCAAGCCCCTTAATTTTCTCTGCCAGGGCATGGTATCTCTGGCGCAGCTGTTCCCTGTTATTGTTCATCGGGAAGTAGTACATGGTAATCTTAGAGGAATCCACGTAGTGGACAATAATGTCCTTTGCCACGCTCCTGCCAAGGGTATCGGACTGCGGGACGATTACGTCGTCCGAGGCCTCGAGGATGCGTTTAGCCTTAATCGTCACAAGCTCGGGGTCTCCGGGGCCAAGCCCTATTGAGTGTACAATGTTTTTATTCATAGTCTATGCCTCTACTTTTCTCAACGCCCAAAGCGACGTGAGAAAGAATATTATACAATAAAACATCATCAAAGCGACATAGACAATATTCACCTCGGCCCCGGTCAGCGTTGCCCGTATGACCTTAGTCGAGTACGTAAGAGGAAACACTGACACAAGCAGCTTAAAGGCATAGGGGAGTTTGTCTATGGGATAAAACGTGCCACAGAGAAATATCATCGGCGTTATCGCGAAGTTATTAATAAGGGCCTGCCCTGAGTGGTCCTTCACCACCATGGATGTCGTAACGGCAAGGGCGGAAAAAATAAACGTGTGAAGGACTATTGCCACAAGGAAAAAGGGGTTAAACGAGAGCGAAGCGTCAAAAACAAAGGCGTAGATGAAGATAATAAACGTTGCCAGAATCCCGCGAAACACTCCGAAGGCAGCCTCGCCAATCACAATGCCCGCGTGTGAGACAGGCGCTATCAGATATTCGTCAAAGGTGTGAAAGTAAAACCTCGATATGTTTATCTCACCCGATATGGCAAAGCTCTGTGTAAGGCTGTTCATTGTAATCAGCCCGGGGATTAAAAAAGATATGTAAGATATGCCGCCCACGGTAACGTCTCTGCCAAAACCCCAACCGAAGGCTATTAAAAAAAGTAGCGGCGACAGCGACGAAGTGAGCATCTGCTTAAGCGCCCGATTTCGATAAATCAATAGCTCCCTGTAGAGTACACCGCAAATACCGTTAAACATTTATTCTCCTGCCGGCCAGCCCTAAAAACACATCCTCAAGCGTCACTGCGCGTACTTTGCACGGATATGTGGAGTCCTTAAGGGCCAGCAGGGCCTCGTCGCGGGTGTTGAAGAACTCCTCCTCTATCTTATCGTCCTTATAGACCTCCAGAACAAAGTGCCCGATGCCGTCTTTGAGTGTCTCGGGGTCGCCGTCGACAATTATCCTGCCGTCATTGATTATCATTACCCTCTTGCAGAGCCTCTCGGCCTCTTCAATATAATGGGTGGTCAATAAAATAGTGGTATTTTTCGTTCGATTTATCTTTATGATGAAATCCCAGATAATGCGTCTGATATGTGGGTCGAGGCCGACGGTGGGTTCGTCGAGAAAGAGGATTTTTGGTTCGTGCAGGAGGGCGCGCAGGATAACGAGCCTTCTCATTGTGCCCCCCGAAAATGTCTTCACCTGCCGGTTAGCATAGTCCGTAAGGCCTGAGAATTCGAGATATTCATAGATTCTTTCTCTTCTGGCGTCCTTTGGTATGCCATAGAGAATTGCATGCAGGCAGAGGTTTTCATATGCGGTTAAGTCCCTGTCGAGATTATTTTGCTGAGGCACGACACCAATGAGGCCTTTAGTCATTTGAGATTCATTATGGAAATCGCGGCCGTAGTAATGAATTACTCCTGAAGAGGGTTTTATAAGTCCTGTGAGCATTTTAATCGTAGTAGTCTTACCGGCGCCGTTGGGGCCAAGCAGGCCGACAAACTCACCTCGCGAAAAGGCAAAGCTCACGCCGTCAACGGCGGCTTTATCTTTTCGATAATTCTTTCTCAGCCCGGCAGCTTTAAGGACATCACTGTTATCGTTCATATGACATTAGCTATACGAGAGAGTCTGGGCAGTTTATATACCGCTAAGTAACCTGTCAATCCAGTTGATAGATCCACATAAATAAGAAATCCTTTGGAGGCTAAATGCGTGTGAGCCAGTGATGGTACTTGTCTACCTTGCCGTGGACAGTGTCAAAGAATATAGATTGCAGCTTTTTAGTTATCTCGCCGGGTGTGCCCTTGCCGATTTTACGGTCATCCACCTCTATGACAGGGGTTATTTCGGCGGCAGTGCCGGAGAAAAATGCCTCCTCAGATATGTAGAGTTCATCTCTGGTGAATCTGGTCTCACTGACTTCTATGCCGTTGTCGGCCGCTATTTTCATTATGCTGTCTCTTGTTATGCCCTCAAGTATGGATGTCAAGGGGGTTGTTTTTAACTTTCCATTCCTTACGATGAAGATATTCTCGCCTGAGCCTTCGGCAACATAACCGTCGGTGTCAAGCATCAGAGCCTCGGCATATCCCAACGTGATGGCCTCTCTCTTTGCCAGCTGGGAGTTTATGTAATAACCAGATACCTTCCCGCGAGACATATTAGAGTTTACGTGATTTCTGACAAATGAAGATACCTTTACGCGAATCCCTTTTTGAATGGCATCCTCGCCAAGATAGGATCCCCACGGGTAGGCGGCCACTGCCACCTTTATAGGGTTGTCCTTAGGGTATATGCCCATCATCCCGTATCCGATGTAGACAAACGGCCGAATGTAGCACTCCTGCAACTTGTTTATCTTTACACAGTCAATAACGGCATTAACTATTTGCTCTCTTGTAAAGGGTATCTGCACCTGAACAATATGCGCCGAATCAAATAGTCTGTCCACATGTTCTTTGAGCCTGAATATTGCCGGGCCGCCAGCTGTCATATAGCTGCGTATCCCCTCAAAGACACCAAGGCCATAATGCAACGTGTGGGTCATTACATGAACAGTCGCGTCATCCCAGTTGACGAACTCTCCGTCCATCCATATCTTGTCCGTCTTTTTAATCACAATATGTTTTATACCAGCAATGGGCTGTCCGTGTCAAGGGTATGGAATAAGTTTTTTTAAAATAGTTAAATGGCCGTCCAGGGCTGATAAGGCATATCGTTGCGGATGGCAATGCCGGCTCCGTTTAATGTCCATGCCCTCGCGCAGTAGAGGTAAACCCCATCACGGCAAGTGTCTTAATATTGCATAACACGAGTAATGAAGAGGTTGTAGGCCTTGCCAAAGAACATGGAACGTTAGAAATAGCCATACCCGCGAAGAATTCCGAAAACGTCTCTACAAAAGTCGCAGAGTTATTTAAGGGTATCAACGCTGACGCCGTAACCGCAACGGGGGGGCGGCTGTGTTGTCGGCTGCCACCGGCGGGATTGCCGATGCAATAGTAATACTCAGCGTGGTGCTGATTAACGCCATAATCGGCTTTGTTACCGAGAGCCATACTGAGAAGACCATTAATTCCCTCAAACGGCTCGTCAGGCCTTATACGTTTGTGTTACGCGATGGAAAGGTAATAGAGATAAGCGTCGAAGAGGTGGTTCCTGGAGACGTACTTATTCTGAAGCCCGGCACTTACATCCCTGCCGATGCCAGAGTGATTGAATCGCATATGTTAAGCGTGGACGAATCCGCCCTTACGGGTGAGAGTATGCCGGTTGTAAAGACGGCAAGGCAGCTTAAATACAAGGACATTCCCCTGGCCGACAGGACTAATATGATATATATGGGTACGCTGGTTACCGGCGGACAGGCGCTGGCCGTCGTCACGGCAACCGGCAGATACACGGAGATGGGACAGATTCAAACCCTGGTTGGTGAGGCCGTCCAGCCCGCCACCCCTATGGAGATTCAACTGGAGCGTATCGGCGATAAACTCGTTCTAATCTGCGCCGGTGTCTGCGGCCTTGTATTTGTTACTGGAATACTGCGCGGATTTAGCCTTTTAGAGATGGTTAAGTCTTCCATATCGCTGGCGGTCGCGGCAATCCCCGAGGGGCTGCCCACGATGGCTACTACCGTCCTGGCCCTTGGTATAAATAAGATGAAACAGCATAACGTGCTGATTCGCCGCCTTGACGCGGTCGAGACCCTCGGCTCCGTACAGACGATTTGCCTCGATAAGACCGTAACGCTGACCTTAAACAGGATGACGGCCGTGTGCGTTGTAACGACAGGGGAAAAAGTAAACATTGTATCGGGACGTTTGGCTGCGGAAGATGAGCGAGACCTTGATAAGTAAAGGGGAAGGCGGCTATGTCCTTGATGGCTCCTCAACGGAAAACGCCCTGGTTCATATTGCCATCGGTGCGGGAGTGGATGTATTGCACATGAGGAAAAGCTTCCCCCTGTTAAAGATAAAACACCGCTCAGAGGGCAATAACTACATGATGACGCTACACAGGTTTACTAGTGATGGAGTCTTCAGAAGCGCCGCTGGAAGGAAACTAGTTGCCGTGAAGGGGGCACCTCCGGAGGTCCTGGATTTATGTAATTATTATCTGACAGTTTAAATGAGCTGCGCCCGGAGACGGGATAAACGACGGGCCTGCGCTAAGGGATTTTAAACGCATTGGCTTTGAGTCGCTGACGATGAGCGCCGCCTCACTTGGGGCTTATGCCTATGGCATATCCAGATACGGCATGTCGCCGCGCGCGGGGAATATGGACGCTATAGTGGCCGGTTCCGCCTCCGTAATTCCCTTGTTGATAAACAAGGTACATCTCCTTCCGGATAGTTCTCTGATGGAGGCCTATGGCGTTTTAATAAATAACAAGGAACTCAGGTGTATACCCGTTTTTGATGGTGAAAGGATTGGCGGAGTAATAAACAGACAAAGGTTTCTGGAAAACCAGATGTTGGGCAAGTGTGGATACGGAACCTCCCTAAACCACCGCAAAAGAGTCAGAGACCTGATGGAAGCGCAATTTCTCCGGGTAAAATGGAATATTTTGATTTACCAAAACCTCCGTGCTTTGATACAACACGGCGATTTCTTATAAAGGAGCTGCAATGACCATCTTTACGCGTATGTATTACCTGTATCGTAAGATTATTAAGGCTATAAAACTTTTTCTCATTGTTTCAGGGCCTGGGATAATAGTGATGATTGCCGACAACGACGCAGGCGGCATTACTACGTACGCGGCAACGGGCGCTAAGTATGGCTATAATCTGATATGGGTATTAATACTACTCACCCCTGACTGCTATTACGTGCAGGAGATGACCGTGAGGTTGGGCGCATTCTGGGGGTGGTTCTTACTGCTTGGCCTCCTGTTGGTCAACTGGCTGACTATGGTTATGGAGTTCATTGGCATGGCGTCTGCCCTTAAGATATTCGGCATACCGCCGTATCTGACAGTCATAGTTATGTGCGCAATAAGGGGGGCATGGTATTAAGCAGCAGTTACTGGTCATGGGAGAAGATTACCATGCTCTTTTGTGCGTTTAATCTGATTTACATACCCGCCGCGTTTATGGTCAATCCATCAGTTAAGCTTCCGTGCCATTCCCATAACCGATGATCATGATATTATACTTGGGGTTGCCATTTACCGGGATGTTATGAATTTAAAGCACAGGTTTGTGTAGAATGTTCTTACAACCTTTTATCTTAAGGATTAATCGTTATTTCGTAATCAAGCAGGGAATTTATTTTCAATAACCTCTCTTTCAGCCCCTTCGGGTCGAAATTGCCGTACCCCTGTGAGTAGCCATAGAGGCGGAGCGTTTTCAGTTGTTCGTCTATTGACCACTTGCCTCCTCCGATGACGGCCCATTCAGGGCCATATATCTCAAAATGCTTGTTTTCAAAGCTGTAGAGGCCGTCAATCCCCCTTTGCTCACAAAATACCCTGACGATGTCTGCGTGATAGGCAGAGAAATCCTTGGGTGACAGGATTATGAACTCCTCGCCAGGGGTTCTGAGTTGGACGAACTTCCCTGCCCTTTTGGGAGGTGAGGCCTCTTTCAGCTTTTCCCTATAATACAAATCGCTGTAATCGATAAATTCCATAATGGTTATGATAAATAAACCTGGCAGCATAGTCAAGGCCACACCGGATTTCAGAAATTGCAGCCCCATCATTGACCTCCAGGATGTCTATGAGGTATACTATACTGATAAGGAGGACTGATGCCTATCTATGAATACAAATGCAACGCTTGCGAGAACGTCTTAGAAATAACCCAGAAAATCACCGACGACCCCATCACGGAATGTCCTAAATGTGCGGGGCAACTGAAAAAACTCGTATCTGCGACATCTTTTGTGCTGAAGGGAAACGGCTGGTACGTAACCGACTATCCATCGAAAGACAGACAAAGCTCACAGACAACTGAAAAACCGTCGGAAGGCTCCGAAACAAGCGATAAAAAAACCACAGAATCAAAACCGGACGCTGCAAAGTCTGACTCAACAACGTCTGAAGCGGCAAAGCCCGACGCGGCGAAAACAGAAACAGTCGGCACTTAAACAAAGAACAGCAGGCTGCGCCTCATAGAAGAGAGGCCTGCGCCTGAAGCCTACGCCATCCATATAAAAATTATTTTATATGTAGCATTGACTTATCATTGTGCAATCCTGTATCGTATAAATATAGTTTTATATTACAGGAGGTTGGCCATGAAAGATGTTGAAATCAAAAGGGTACTGTTCGTCTGTATCCACAACAGCGCGCGAAGCCAGATGGCCGAGGCACTGTTAAGAAAGCTCGGCGGTGGACGTTTTGAGGCAGAGAGTGCCGGGCTTGAGCCAGGCGTGTTAAATCCCCTGGCGGTTGAGGCGCTGCGTGAGACAGGCATAGATATCTCCGCAAAGAAAACTCAAAGTGTGGAGGGCCTCATTAACACCGGCAGCACATATGACTACGTGATAACGGTCTGCGACGGGGCAAGCGCTGAGCGCTGCCCGGTGTTTCCCGGCGGCGGCAAGAGGCTCCACTGGAGCTTTGACGACCCATCGGGCTTTACCGGCACATTTGACGAGAGGCTGGATAAAACAAGAGCGGTCAGAGACGACATTCAACGGAAGATTCAGCAGTGGTTAGAGGGAATGCACTAAGATGGTAAAACTATTTGGCGCCCTTTCAGACGAAACAAGGTTGAGAATAATCAAGCTGCTTGAGATGGGCGAGCTATGCGTCTGTGACATAGTGGGCGCTCTGGATATAAGCCAGCCAAAGGTATCTTTCCACCTGTCGATATTAAAAGACGCTGAGTTGATAAGTGACCGGAAAGATGGCAAGTGGGTGTATTACAGCCTTGCCGGCGGTGATTTATTCACCAGGTTTTTGATTATCTCCGTTTGTGAGAGGTATTCAAACGATCAAGACAGGGAGCGTCTCGACAGTACCCGAAAGGAGAAATCCTGCTAATGAATAAAAAACTCTCGACACTTGACAGATACCTGACGCTGTGGATATTTTTGGCAATGGCCCTGGGGGTCGGGCTGGGGTATTTTATGCCGGGCTTTAAAGAGCTGGCTGCGGGGATGCAGGTTGGCACGACATCGGTTCCCATAGCGCTGGGATTGATTCTTATGATGTATCCGCCTCTGGCAAAGGTAAAATACGAGGACCTGGGGCTGGTGTTTAAAAACAGGCGTGTGCTTATGTTATCTTTAGTGCAAAACTGGGCGATAGGGCCGGCGCTGATGTTTATTCTCGCAATCGTTCTGTTACGAGACCTCCCCCACTATATGGCCGGACTGATATTGATAGGCCTGGCCAGGTGTATTGCGATGGTAATCGTATGGAACGATCTGGCAGAGGGAGACCCGGAGTATGCCGCCGGGCTGACGGCATTTAACTCGTTATTTCAGATACTGTTTTATCCGCTGTATGCCTACATATTTATCACAGTGCTGCCGGAGTGGTTTGGGCTTAAGGGCGTGGTGGTAGACATATCAATAGCGCAGATAGCAAATAGCGTTTTCATATATTTAGGGATACCGTTTGCGGCGGGTTTTGCTACCCGATATGTTTTCTTGAGGCTAAAGGGCAATGCGTGGTATAGCGAGAGATTCATCCCGCGAATCAGTCCGTTGACGCTGGTGTTTTTACTGTTTACAATAGTGGTGATGTTTTCTCTGAAGGGGGACAAGATTATAACGCTCCCCATGGATGTGATGAGGATAGCGCTGCCGTTGTTGATATATTTTGCCGTAATGTTTTTCATATCTTTTTACATGGGAATAAAATATAAAATCCCGTACGCAAAGGCGGCATCGCTGTCGTTCACGGCGGCAAGCAATAATTTTGAATTAGCAATAGCGGTGGCGGTGGCGGTATTCGGGATAAATTCGGAAGAGGCCTTTGCTGCAGTAATTGGGCCGTTGGTAGAGGTTCCCGTAATGATAGCGCTGGTTACGGTGGCGCTCTATTTCAAAAAGAAGTATTTTTAAATTAGGTCCCGCGCATATATCTGTACACGCATAATACCGGCAGTCTTGACAATGCAGGGACATCTGATTTAGTATATTTTATGGGCGATAAGAGTTTACAGATACTTATACTACACTTTGACCAGAAGAGTCTTGATGCCACAAAGGGTGTTATGAAGTATCTGGGATATACGAGTATTACCGGTGTCTCTGTGCCGGCTCGTGTCTTTAATATCCTTAAATCCGAGAAGTTCGATCTCCTTTTTGCCGATTACAGGACTATTAACATGTATGGTGAGGGATTTCTCGAGACCTTAAGGGAAAACCACGAGCAGTATCCCATCAAGGTAATACTCCTGATAGACAGCGAAATTGAGGTGCAAGACCTTAAAAGAATGTACAGAGAGGGCATCACTTCGATAATTAAATACCCATTCCAACTCAACGAGATGGAAAAGGCCATTGAAGACTCCGTCAGAAGCGTCCCCATGGCCGTAAGCAAGACGGTCAGAAAAATAAGAGAGCTGGACTTCTTCTCCTTTTTAACCGACGAAGAGCTGATATCGCTCCTTAAAATCAGCAAGTGCAGAAAATACAACGAAGGTGAATTAATCTTCGAGGACGGCCAGCCAGGCGACAGATTCTACGTCATCGTGGATGGAATTATCGTCATATCGCAGATAATTAACAAAAGGCGGGAACAGGTGCTTGCGCGGCTGAACCGCGGCAGCTGTTTTGGTGAGATGGCCATCCTCGACGGCTCTCCACGCACGGCAAAGGCAAGGGCCTATGACGACACCGTGTTGCTTGAGTTCGACAAGAGAATCATGGAAGGCTACGATGACATCATCACGCTTAAACTCTTTAAGAAGCTGACGCATATCTTCAGCAGACGCCTGCGCGGGGCCAACGCCAAGATAAAACAAATGATGGCTGCTAAGGCAAAATCCGACAGCCATACCTCCAGTACCCCTGTAACATAATCAGCCGTTTTCCCTCAGCCGGTATAAATGGCGCATGCCCTGCATGGCTCTGCCGCCGGTGTTGCCCTGCACGCCCCGGATATGCCATGGTGGCAGAGCGCGAAGTCGTACTTGAGCGGGTCATCCGGGTCAAGGCGCTTTAGGCCTTCTGTTATCTCCGTGGCCGTCCTCCAGTCGTTGCCCTTTCTGGTTGTCAGGCCGAGGCACCGTGCTATTCTTCCAATGTGCGTATCAAGGGGAATAATCAGTGCGTGTTTCGGGATTTCGCCCCATATGCCAAGGTCGATGTCGGCGTCTCTTACCATCCAGCGTAAAAACATGTTAAAGCGCTTGCACGCCCCACCCTTATATGGCGATGGAAAGAGTTGCAGCAGTCCACGCGGCTTAACGCTGCCGCCATATACTGCCGCCGTATCTACCGAGAGCATTAAGTTTACAAATCCCCCAAGGGCTTCATATATCGAGCCGTTAAAATTCTGCATGAAGGCATTTTTTATCGAGCCGTGAGTGGCCGCCAGCCTGTGCAAAATGTAAAGAAAGGCGATTATGTCCTCGTTTTTATTAAACCTGTACGAAATCCCCGTGAAGGCTCCTCTCTGCCTCTCTACGCTGAATTCTCGCAGGAAATCGGCAGGGCTTGCCCCCATCTTAGAGAGGATTCTGCCCGCTACCGGTTTAAACAGCTCTACTTTCCCGTAGGCAAAGGAGGCCGCTATCAGGCCGGCCGTTTCGATGTCATCCTGGGCAGCGTAGCGGCGGGGGAACTCTATGGGGTCGTTAGCTATCCTTTCGTTGAAATTAAACGTGGCATAAAACCCGTCAAGGAGGGTCTTAAGGCTTCCTGCTGCCATATAACCCTGCCATGTTCAGGTGCGTGAGGGCAAGGGCAAGGGCGTCAGAACTGTCCGGGGACAGCTCAACGTTGATATTTAAAATTGCCTTTATCATTGCCATGACCTGTGATTTCTCTGCCCTGCCGTACCCGGTAAGCGCCTTTTTCACCTCGAGCGGACTGTATTCAAACACGGGGATGCCTTCGATGGAAGCCGAAAGCAGGGCAACCCCGCGCGCGTGCCCAAGGCTCAGGGCGGCCTTTATGTTGCTTGCGAAAAATATCTTCTCAACCACGGCCTCATCAGGCCTGTATGTCTCGATTGCCTTTCTCAGCCCCTCGTATATTCGACGCAGCCTTTCGGGAAGGGGAAGGCCCTTTGGGGCGGCTATCTCCCCGGAGGCCGCGTAAACTATTGATTTGCCTTCTTTTTTGAGGATACCATAGCCGCAGACAATGCTGCCCGGGTCGATTCCTATTGCCGTTGTGAGAGACACCAGCTTACGGCAATACGTTTACGGTATGTTTTGACTTCTTCACCGGAAACTCAAACAGAATAGTCTCCACAAGTTCACAAATCACATGCCCAATCGTTATATGGGTCTCCTGAATTCGCGCCGTGTCCTCCGTAGGTACGACAAAGGCAATCGTGGATTTCTCCGCAAACTTTATCCCCTTAGCGCCGGTGAAGGCAATAACTGTGAGTTTCTTTTTCTTTGCCGCGTCAACTGCCTTTAAGACATTTTTTGAGCTGCCGCTTGTGCTTATAGCAATTACTATGTCTCCCGTGGCGGCAATGCTCTTAAGCTGGCGCGCAAAGACATCGGAAAAGTCGTAGTCGTTGGCAATTGAGGTCATAACTGCCATATCCGTGTTAAGGGCAATGGCGGGCAGGCCGGGGCGCTCCCGCTTAAACCTGTTTATGAATTCGGCAGCAATGTGTGAGGCATCGCTTGAGGAGCCGCCGTTGCCAAATAGCAGGAGCTTCTTCCCCTTGCTGAAGGCCTCGGCTATAGTCCTTGCTGCCTCTGCTACCTTATCCGCGTTTTCGTTAAAGAACTTCTCTTTTACGGCAATGCTCTCTCTTACTATTTTAAGGATTGTCTCTTTCATATAGTCCTCTGCCCTTAAGTTATTATTCTTTCCAAAATCCGGTGTCTTCGTTATATGGACTTAGATCATCCGGCGGTTTCTGGGGAGGTGTTTCCATTCTCTCTGGACGCCCTGGCTCTTTAAGCGTTGGCGGGCCTTTTTTGCCGCATGATATTAATACGGTCGATAACAGTACTGCGATGGCAATAGCAATTATTCTTTTCATTCCTCTATCTCCATGTCAAGTTCCTTACGAAGCCTTTTTATTTGTTCTTCTACTTCACCAGTGCCGCCGTATGATTTTCTGCCCCGCACCGAGGCCTCTATCGTCAGACGTGAGTAGATGTCATTTTCTATTAAATCAGAGAATTTCTTAAATTCTTCAATAGTTAGTTCGTGGAGATCCATGGACTTTCCAATACAGTAGCCAACGATGTTGCCGGTAACTTCATGCGCGCTCCTAAACGGCATACCCTTGGTAACAAGATATTCGGCCAAATCGGTGGCCAGCGAAAACCCCTCCGCAGCCGTCTTTCTCATGCGTTCCTTGTTGAATTTAATGTGTGTGAACATCTCGTTTATTACATGAAGGACATGCGTTATCGTATCTATAACGTCAAACAGCGGCTCCTTGTCCTCCTGCATATCCCTGTTGTAGGCCAGCGGGAGGGCCTTCATCGTAGTAAGAATGGATACCAGCGCGCCATAGACCCTGCCGGTCTTACCCCTGATGAGTTCAGCAACGTCGGGGTTTTTCTTCTGCGGCATTATGGATGATCCAGTAGTATAGGCGTCCGCGATTTCAATAAAAGAGAATTCCTTCGTACTCCACAAGACCAACTCCTCGGCCATCCTGCTCAGGTGCATCATCAAAATCGACGAATTGGATATGAACTCAATTACAAAGTCCCTGTCCGAGACGGCATCAATGCTGTTGCCAGAGATGCGCTTAAACCCAAGTTGCCTTGCCACGCTCTCTCTGTTGATATTCAACGTAGTGCCAGCAAGGGCACATGCCCCAAGTGGAAGCGTGTCGATTCTTTTGAGGGCGTCTGTGTACCGCTCCTTGTCCCTTTCAAACATCTCCACATAGGCAAGCAGATGGTGGGCAAGTGTAACGGGCTGCGCCCTTTGCAAGTGTGTGTAGCCGGGCATTATTGTTTCAAGGTTGTTTTGCGCAATGTTGGTGAGGGTTTTTTGAAAATCTTTTATCTGAATAATAACCGTTTCGGTTACACCACTGAGATAGAACCTGATATCCAGTGCTACCTGGTCGTTTCTTGAGCGCGCGGTATGAAGTTTTCTCCCTGCTACAGGAGATTTTTTGATAAGCGCGTCCTCTATGTTCATGTGGATGTCTTCGAGTGCTTCGTCGAATTTGAATTTGCCTGATTTGATTTCTTGCTCGATTTCCCCAAGTCCGCCAATAATTTCTGAGTACTCTTCTTTTGTTATAATGCCCTGTTCCGAAAGCATCGTTGCGTGTGCTATCGAACCCACAATGTCAAACAACCACAATCGTTTATCGAACAAAATGGATTGGGTAAACTCTTCTACGCTCTTTGCCGTTTCTTCTGTGAATCTGCCCGCCCACAGCTTTTTTATAAAGTCTCTTTCAATGGTTTCCATGATACTATAGTATATCAGCAGGGTTAGGATTTTGTCGACAGGGTAAACGCGCTTACAGCGGGGATATGAATTCCCTTACTATCGGTATCTTTGAATTACGGAGCGCTTCGGGCGTCCCCTCCTCTACGATTATTCCGCCATGGAGCATTGCAACCCGGTCTGAGACCTCGAATATGTCCGGGATCTCATGGCTTACGATTATCCCGGTAAACCCGTATTTCTTGTGATTTTTCCTGATCAGGGCATGAATGGCCCTCTTTAGAAGCGGGTCAAGCCCCGTAGTGGGTTCGTCGAAAAGCACTATGTCCGGGTTTGTTATGATTGCCCTTGCCAGGGCCGCACGCTTTTTCATGCCGCCGCTTAACTCAGCCGGGTACTTATGCTCTATCCCTGAGAGGTTTACATCGTCAAGGGCGTTTTTTACCCGCCTTCCGATTTTCCCTTCATCAATAAGCCCCAGGCACTCTCTCAGCGGAAAAGACACGTTTTCATACACGTTGAGAGAATCAAACAGCGCGCCGCTCTGAAACAGTACGCCTATACTGCTGCGCACCTTGTTGAGCTGCTTTAGGCCCACGGACGTTATGTCCACTCCACCGATTAACACGGCCCCGGAGTCCGGGAGCATCAGCCCCATCAGGTGCCGCAGCAGGATGCTCTTGCCGGCCCCGCTTGCCCCTATTACGGCAAGCACCTCCCCCCTGCGAATCCTCAGGTCTACACCATTGAGGACTGCCTTTGCGGCAAGTGCCTTCCTGAGGCCCTTTACTTCGATTACTATATCTTCAGGCATTATATCTGTCAAACGAAAAACGACCCCAGCGTGTAGTCCCACACCAGTATCGACACCGAAGCCGTTACTACCGAGGCAGTTGTGGCCCTGCTTACCGCCTTCGCCCCGAAACCGCTTGAGTCCGCCCCGACATAAAACCCCTCATAACAACTTACCCATGACACGATTACCGCAAAACTCAATGACTTATATACCCCAAGCCAGATGTCCCTGGCAGAGACAAACGTCTGCATTTCGCCAAAATATACGCCAGAACCAACGCCTAAGAGTTTCACCGCGACCATATAGCCACCCCATATTCCAACGGTGTTAAATACCGCGGTCAGCAGGGGGAAACACACGATGGCTGCTACAAAGTTTGGCACAACCACATATTTGTATGGATTTAATGCCATCACATAGTACGAATCAATTTGCTCTGAGATACGCATGATTCCAAGTTCGGCGGTTATGGCAGACCCACCTCTGGCCGTTACCATCAGGGCCGTAAATACTGGCCCCAGTTCCCTTACGAGGCTAGAGGCCACGCCAGGGCCTATCATGGATTCGGCCCCAAACTTCTTCAGCGTATAATAAAGTTGCAGCGCCAGCACCATCCCCGTAAATCCCCCCGTCATCACTATAACCCCCAGGGACATGTAGCCTATAAACCACACCTGTCGCCAAGCCAACCGCCACTTATATGGCGGGGTCACACTGTAGTGGATTGCGTTAAAAAGAAATATCCCCCTCTTTCCAAGCCCCCGCAGAAAATCTAAACCTCCCCTTCCAAGTACCCTTACAAAGGAGGTCACTCCCCTTCCCGCCAGACCTCGATGGCTATCTCAGGGCACATCTCCGCACACATGGCACAGCCCGTACACCTCTCCATGCCTTCCGCTATTGCGGGGAAATACCCTGTGGGGTTAAACTCCGCGCTCAGCCTTATGATATGCTTCGGACAGGCCGTTATACAAAACGTACAACCCTTGCACAGATCCCTGTTTATCTCTATCTTTCCTTTCATCTGTCCTTTCCGCCTTTTATCAGAAGCTCTCGGGCGTGTTCCAGCGATATTTCGGTTATGCTGCCACTTAACATCCGGGCCAGCTCCTCTTGCCTTTCTTGTCCGTGGAGTGTCTCCACCGTTATTGACACCGCATTGCCGGCTATGTGTTTTTGTATCCTTATGTGGCTGTCCGCCCTTGAGGCTATCTGTGGAAGGTGGGTTACGCAAAGTACCTGGCGCCTTTTTGATAATTCTTTTAACCTCTCCGCTACCCGCTCAGCCGTTTCGCCCCCGATTCCCGCGTCCACCTCATCAAACACCAGCACCGGTATATCGTCATACTCGGCAAAGACACTCTTCAGTGCAAGCATCACCCTTGACAGCTCTCCCCCGGAGGCTATCTTTTGCAGCTGCTTTAAAGGCTCGCCAGGGTTGGCCGTAAAGAGAAACTCCAGCGTATCCGCCCCATCGTTATAAAACACCAGAGTGCCGTCATCATTTTTATTTAATGCCAGGCGTATCTCAAGGCGCGCCTTCGCAAGGGCAAGGCCTTTCAGTGTTGCGGCTATCTCGGACTCCAGGCGTTTGGCCGTGTCGGCCCTTCGCTTTGAAATCTGCCGCGCCGCGGTATCAAGTGCCTGCCTTGCCTTATTGATTTCCTCATCTGTTGAATCAATCTTTTCGTTTATTGCCGTCAGCTCGTCGAGCTTTCTAACGGCCTCATCTTTGTAGTTTAAGACGGCCTCCACTGTCTCGCCGTATTTTCTTTGCAATTTTTTCACTGTCTCCAGGCGTATCTCAATGGTGTCAAGACGCTCCGGCGTGAAATCTATGTTGTCTTTGTAGCGGCGAAGCATAACGGACAGCTCTTTAACATAGGACTGCATTTCCTTTGCAATGCTGAGAATCTCTGCGGCGCTCTCATCAATAGTGGCAAGTTTCTCAACGGAATCCACAACTACCGCGGATTGGTCCTCCAGGGAGCCGTCCCTGTTATGAAGCACGTCGTAGGCATTTTCGCTTAACTCTTTGAGAGTAGTAAGGTTTGCAAGGACGGAGCGTTCCCTTGCCAGCGCCTCTGCCTCGTTTGCGTCCAGCGCCGCTGATTCGATTTCATCTATTTCAAATCGAAGGACTTCCATGCGCTTGTTTCTGTCTTTGATATTCTCCAGAAGGCACGCCTTTTCCTCTGACAAGGCACGGTAGCGCCCAAGTTCTGCCGAGTATTTCTTTACGGTATCCTCAAGCCTGCCAAACGAATCAAGGAGGCGCATCTGTTTAGACTTCGACAAGAGGCTCTGGTTTTCGTGCTGGCTGTGAATGTCAACAAGGGCCGAGCCGATTTCGTTCAGGGCCTGAGACCCCACTGAGGCGTCGTTGACATAGGAGCGGTTTTTCCCTGTGGAAGAAACGATGCGCCGAATAATCAGCTCTCCTGAGACATCTATTCCCATGCCCGCAGCCGCCGCGTTTTCAACTACATCGAATATGGCCTCTACGGTAGTCTCCTTTGCGCCTGCTTTTATGAAGTCAGACTGCCCACGCCCCACGCGCTGCCCTAAAACAAGGCCCAGTGCGTCGACAACTATGGATTTCCCCGCTCCGGTCTCTCCCGTCAATACGTGAAGTTCCACCCTTAAGCCGTCTATTACTGCGAAATTTTTTATGAATAATTCCCTTAGCATAATTATACGCGCATACCAGTGCAATGCGTGAATTGCCTATAATATAGCATGAGCGCCACGGTAACGTCAAAGTTATTTTTGCCGTTGAGAACTGCCGGCATGGTTTTTCAATCTTTCTCTCAATCGGGTCTGCGTCAAAAAATGGGGTTTTATGCAACGAGATTTTCACACGTCATTCCGGCTTGTCCGGGATCTGTCCTGAATCAACGTGTTTTAT
>PEAC01000208.1 GCA_002753305.1 Nitrospirae bacterium MYbin6 | reverse complement strand
TAGGGCGATAGGAATATCTCCAGTTCACCACAACACTTATTAAAACATGCGATTCCCTTGTGGCAGTTGAACTTAAAACGGCTCTCAGGCCCAAGTTCTCCCCTTCTTTCCGGGTCTTTATTTAATTTCTCGTAGATTTCTTTCACTCTCTCTCCCACTCTCTCCGATGTGTTTTGACGCCTCAACAGCCCATTTGGTACTGATTGAGGCGCCTGTTAAATTATTGCCCTTACATTACGTCTCGTTTTGCCATTTTCGCGTACACGATCGCAGTCGTCCTGTACACCATGTGCGCCAATTTCGAGTACGGCAGGTACGCTATTATGTAAAACACGCATACTAGATGAATAAAGTACATAGGATAGGCCACCTGTGCATTGTTCGCAAACCTGCAAAACTCCGACAGCAACCCCGTTATACATACCAAAAACACCATCACCGCAAATACCCAGTCAAAAGACGATGACACGCTGTTCACACCCTTGTCCTTCATCCGATTGGCAAACAGCATCAGCGACCCTATTAACAACAGCAGGGCACTCGTATTGCCGAATATCTTATAGACCGCATAGTACATCATCACCGCTGCCTGTGACCCCAGAATCATCATCATATTTGGGTCGTCCTTCAGAAACGGCGTCTCCCACTTCAGCACATACAAGTTAAATACCGCCCAGTTTGTCTGTATGAACAGTCCTATGAACCCTGCTACAATCAGCCTGTGCGTCCATGTCCTGTCTGCATTAGCGCCGCATTTCTGAAACTTCTTGTGAAATACAATCTCCTTCAGGGTCTCTATTAAACTTGGTATCAGCATACTATGTGCCATTAGCTTATACGGGTTTACATTGAGCTTGCCCCAAAACCTGCTCACACTTATAGCAAACACAAACACTACACACATCGCCGTCGTTACAAATATCGCATCGACAAGTGGAATCGGAAAAAATTTGTTGAAGACCACATCGCCAGCCGGTATGTTTAAGTGCCCGGTGGCATTTAATAAGGCAAGAAACAGTGCCACAGGAATCAACAACGCCACTATTAGCAGCTTTGCATTTCCCACTATCGTGCCCATAAACCTCGGGAAGGCGTTCTCGGCTATTACGGCCTTTCTCAATGTCGATAAGACATCACCCGGTCTTGCGCCGCGGGGACAGTACTTTGAGCAGTCATTACAGTTGTGGCAAAGCCAGATGTCCGGGTCTGCCGACAGCTCTTCCTTTAACCCCCACTGGGCCATTATCATCTCTTTTCTTGGAAACGGGTTGTCAGCCGGTGTCAGGTCGCATACCGTAGAGCACGTCGCGCACTGATAACACTGCTTCATAGTGTCGGCTCCGCCCTCCTTTAAGCCCCGAACAAACCCAATGTCAGGTGTGAACACTGCATCACCCATGGTGCATACCTCCCTGTTATTTTAGAATCCCTTGTATGGATTCGGTCCAAATCCTTTTAGTTTCTCTGAAAACTCTTCCATTATCTTCGGAAGCGTATCCCAATCGTTTATCTGAAGCTGTATCTGATGAACACGCTCAGACTCAAGCATCAATCTGCCCAAAGTCTCCTGCACCTTGCTCAGACGCTCGCTTGCTACCTGACTGCCCTTTACGAAGTGACACTGGTAGTCATCACCGTACTTGCAGCCTATCAGAAGCACACCATCCACACCCTTTGAAAGCGCATCTGTTATCCACACAAGATTCGTCCCGCCAAGACACCTTAGAGATACAAACCTGTAGTTCGGATTTAAACGTACCCTATTCAACCCCGCCATGTCTAACGCAGGATAGGCATCGTTTTCACATATCAGGGCAATGATAAACGGTTCGTCGCCTTCCGAAGGTACATCCACAGATTTCATTATAGACGATACCATATCCACACTGTAGTTGCTGAAGGAGATTATCCTCTGCGGACACGCACCCATACAGGTTCCACAACGGCGGCAGCGGTAAGGATGCTCTCTCGGCGTTCCCTTTTCATCCTCATCAAGCACACCAAACGGACACTCAACCGTACAACGGCGGCACTGTGTGCAGCTCTCAAGCCTGAACTCGGGGAACGACATATCCCCCGCGCGAGGGTGCACTGCCTTACCCTGGGCGGTTAGCTCGATACACTGTATGGCCTTCAGGGCCGCGCCGCCTGCATCGACAGAGGACTGGTGTGAGTCCATCGGCTGCCTTACGGCGCCTGCAGCGAATATGCCCGTCCTCCTTGTCTCATACGGGAAACATATGAAATGGGAATCCGGAAATCCATATTTTAAATGAGGTATCTCAGGCCCCTGCCGGTATTTCAGATTCATTATATGGGGAATTGGCATAAGCTCTTCTATATCACCGTCTTGCGTCTTCTTTATTACCATGTCGCCTATATATTCTTTTGTCAGGCTGTTAACGGATTTGCCTTCGGGCAGCATCGATGAAACCATTCCGGTGGCCAGAACCACTATGTCGGCCCGTATTCTCATCTCCTTGCCAAGGAGCTGATTGTCGACAATGGCAATAAGGCTGCCGTCGGCCTCCTCCTCTATGCCTTTTACTTCACCTTTGGCCAGGAATATGCCCTCGTCGTTTTGCATCGCTTTATAGAAGTTTTCATACACCCCGGTCGCGCGCATATCCTTGTAGATGATAAAGGCACCCGCGTCAGGGTTTGCCTCTCTTACGTACTTGGCCTGCTTTAACGATACATTACAGCATACCGACGAACAGTATGGGACATGGTTTTCGTCGCTTTGGCCAGAACATTG
>PEAC01000207.1 GCA_002753305.1 Nitrospirae bacterium MYbin6 | reverse complement strand
CACGGGCAGGGCGGCCATGTCGCTGCCACAAACGGTTTACGGCAAGACCGGTACAACAGACGACTACGTAGATGCGTGGTTTCTTGGCTTTGACAACAACCTTGCCGTCGGCGTATGGGTCGGCAGAGACAACCACAGGCCAATAGGCGAGAAAGAAACCGGGGCACACGCAGCACTGCCTATCTGGATGGAATTCATGAAAAACGAGTAAGTATGAACTATTTGGCGTTTGGTATAAAGAGATTGTTACCGTTTTTGTCTTTAAAACCAGCTATGGCATCCTGACCTTCCTTAGACGTGAGCCAATTTATAAATACCATTGCTTCTTTATATTTGGCGTGTTTATGTTTTTCCAGATTTACAGCCATGATACCGTATTGGTTGAATAGTAATGGGTCTCCCTCTAAGAGGATTTGAAGGTCGAGTTTATCTTTTTTCGCAAGCCATGTACCTCGGTCAGTAAGCGTATAGGCCTTGTGTTCGTCTGCAATACGCTGGGTTTTTTCCATTCCCTGCCCTGCCTCCATGTACCAGCCCTTACCCTTTGGTTCAATGCCGACCTCTTTCCAGATCAACAGCTCCTTAGTATGCGTGCCGGATTTATCGCCGCGTGAGACAAACGGCACTTCTTTTTGGGAGATTTGTTTAAATGCAGAGGCGGCGCTTTTCATACCCCTAACACCAGCCGGGTCTTGAGGGTGTCCTATCAGAATAAAATCGTTATACATTACGTCCTTACGGTTAATGAACCATCCCTCTTCAACTGCCTTCATCTCCTGGTCTTTTGCATGAACGAAGACGAAATCTACGTCTCCTCTTTTTCCTATCTCAATAGCCGCCCCTGTGCCCACGGCAACTACCTCTACGGTGATACCGGTCTTTTTCTGAAATATCGGTAAGATGTAATCGAAAAATCCTGAATTTTGTGTGCTTGTTGTCGAAGCGCAACGAATTGTATCACCGGCTAATGCCGCCCGAGGATTTAGAG
Organism: Nitrospirae bacterium MYbin6; assembly: GCA_002753305.1. Classification (GTDB taxonomy): domain Bacteria; phylum Nitrospirota; class Thermodesulfovibrionia; order Thermodesulfovibrionales; family Magnetobacteriaceae; genus Magnetominusculus. Next base: position 1,800 of record PEAC01000207.1, on the reverse strand, counting down.
GATTTAACAGTGTAAACGATAGGGTTAATGCCAGATACATCACGTACAGAACACCCCGTGAAGCAGTCAAACCCGTATCTCTGCTATTTAAATTTTTTAGCTGGCTTTGCTGAAGCCTTTGCCAGTTGGGTTTTGGACAACTCAGAGCGCATTTGGGCAACATAAGTCTTGAAAGCCTCCTTGTGTTTGGCCGGAATGGGGCTTGTCGGCAGCTTCATAGTCAGCGGGTCTATGGGTTTCCCATCGAGTTTTACCCTGTAATCAAGGTGAGGGCCGGTTGAAAGTCCTGTGGAGCCTACATATCCAATGATTTCACCCTGTGTGACCCTGTCGCCGTTTTTCAGACCTTTGGCAAACGCGGACAGATGACCGTAGCCTGTGACATACCCACCGGCGTGCCTGATAAATAATTGATTGCCATATGAAGCATTTCGTCCGGCGTCAAATACAACACCGTCGCCTGCCGCTGAGATCGGGGTTCCTTTAGGGGCGGAATAATCCACGCCAAAGTGAGGTCGGCTGATTCTTAATATGGGATGAAACCTGCTCTTAGAGAAGAACGAACTGATATGCCTGTACCTCAGCGGTGCCCTCATCAGCATCTTCTTGACAGAATTGCCATCCGGGCGAAAGTACTCGTCCCTGCCGTTTATATCATATCTGAGTATCTCATAACGATGACCATCATTAGTGAATTTGGCATAGAGAATCTTGCCATAGCCCTTAAATATATTATCTCTGTAAAGCTCCTCGATGACAACCTCGAACGTGTCACCCTTTCGAAGGTCAGTGTTGAAGTCTATGTCATAGGCAAATAAATCAGCCAGCTCGTAGGCAACATTAAGGTGTTCCCTTGACTTGCCTATGGAGTCGATGAGGTTGTGTTTTATGGTACCGGTTAGTGTTCCAATTTTCATTTGATAGGCCAGGGATACCATCTCGGCCTGAAAATAATCCTCAGCAGCGGCCAGTGATGGGGCGTCAGCATATCTCTTAACTGACAAATAGGATGAGTCGTCTATGGCATAATTAAGTTCGAGGATATCGTTGTTGACGGGATTTACAATGATTTTATAGGACATCTTTGGCCTGATTGTTTTAAGATTGTAGAGGTCTCTGGAGGCTATTGAGATACCTTTGACATCGTCTGCCTTGAGGTTATATCTCTTGCTGATGTCCTGAAGCGTTTCACCCTTTTTAACAAGTCCGTTGATAATCTTAAGCTGTGGTGCCTTTTCAGCCTGTCTTGCCGGTTTTACAACAGAAATTTGCGAAGAAGATGTGCTTGAGTACAATGCCTTTGGGAAATACAGAGATATATAAGTCATCGATAAAAAAAGAACGAAAACGAACCCGAAGAAAATCATAGGACGCTTTTCCTTGCTAAAGGCGGAAGATATCTTTGCTATCAGTTTACTTAATGCGCTGTTTGAGTACCTGCCTGACATGGTATGCCACCTCCTGAAATAATATGGACAGACACCGCTTTATTAACGATTTGGATGGCTTTAACGGCGACTGCACAGCATGGATAAAGCGGAGAGACTCCGCTTTATAATCCACCTGAATGATACTATATAAATAACGTTATATCGGCATCGAGAGCAAAGTTTAAAAACTCTGCGGCCCCGGCAACCGTTACGCCTTCGACGAGGTCTTCTTTATGTACATTGGTCATTTCGAGAGTCGGCGTGCAGGCGATCATTTTGACATCGATTTCACGGCAAGCATCGACGAGTTCTGGGATCGATGGCCAGTTAATCTTCTTAATCATACCCTTCATCATCGATGTGGCCATAG
>PEAC01000206.1 GCA_002753305.1 Nitrospirae bacterium MYbin6 | reverse complement strand
GACCTGCCGGTGGGTAAATACAATTTTGTACATAAACAGCGCACATATGAGAAGTATCAGCTCGGGCAAGAGGTATTTATGGAAAAGTGCTGGGGCTGCCACCACACCACGGAAGAGGCATTCGGGCCTTCGTTTAAGTCTATTGTAAAAAAGAGAAACGACTCCACAATACGTGCAATGCTCATCGATCCAAAGGCAACTGCCGCCACACTCGGTTACAAGAGAAGCGTAATGCCTAAGATAGACCTCAACACTGAGGAGACCGAATCCATTATTCGCTTCATCATGGAACCAGAAGCCACACCTTCACCGCCCACTGTGAAATAGCTATGCTCAGATTAACTGAATATATAAGGAACAGCGTAGAAGATAAACCAATAGTAAAAACATCGGCGGTCATATGTATATGGAATCTTACTGATATCTGTAATCTTTCATGCAGGCACTGCTATGCCTCAGCCAGCAGCGTTGCCACATATGAGACCAGACTATCCGATGTGCAATCTGTCCTACCTGATATGCGTGCCGCAGGGGTGAGGGTTATAATTCTCTCTGGGGGAGAGCCTCTCATGAGGCCTGACATCTTTGACATAGCAAGTGACATCAGGGCAGCGGGGATAAGCACGGCCCTTTCTACAAACGGCCTTTTGATAGACAGGGGCAATATCGCCGCAATCCGGCAGTGTTTTGATTACGTAGGAATAAGCATAGACGGCAGTCCTGGCATTCACGATTCTTTCAGGGGTATGCCAGGGGCATATGAAAAGTCACTCGGTGCAATCAGAACATGTATGGAGCACGGAGTTGAGGTAGGGTTACGCTTTACTCTCTCGGCTTTAACGCATGAAAGCCTCCCATTTATCTTTGACCTGATACGGACCGAGGGCATACCGAAGTTATATATATCACACCTCGTCACATCTGGCCGGGCTGGGACGGTTCCCTATCTAAGCACTGACACATATCTCAGGGACGAGCGATTCATAATAGAAAAGGCGTTTGAATTTTATGAAAATAACGTACCAGTAAATATTGTGACAGGTAACAATGACTCGGAGGCGGTGATGCTCCTTTCGCTATTCAAAGAGAGATATCCGCTAAGATATGATAATCTGTACGAAAGGCTGAGGGCATGGGGTGGGAATCAGGCAGGCGTCAAACTGGTAAACATAACCAGTGCTGGAGATGTTAAACCCGATCCGTTCTTTCAGTGCTCTATGGGCAATATCGGACAGGGGGGCAGCTTTAGTCAGATATGGAATTCAAACGGGCTGCTTTCAGCTCTCAGACAAAGGCCGCGCACACTAGAGGGACGCTGCAAGGCATGCCACTACCTGGACATATGTAACGGCAACTCAAGGGCAAGGGCCTATTCGGTTACGGGTGATTATTTTTCGGAGGATCCACTATGTACAAACTACTAATAATTATTATGTTGCTTGGGGCCGCTAACCATGCCGCGGCGGAGAAACTCTATGTCATCGAAAGAGAACGAGAGGCCATTGCCGTTGTCGACAACGGAAAGACATCGGAGATAGAAAACCTTGGCAGTATGAATCATGCCCTTGTGAAGTTTGACACCGGTGTAGCTTATGTAGTAGGAAGGGACGGATTCTTTTCACTTATCGACACAAAGACGGACAAACTTGTGAAACGCGTAAAAGTCGGCAACAGCGGCATAGGTTTTACGTTCTGCAACGACTACATTGCCGTTGCAAACTATGACCCAAAAGATGTGGTCATTCTTGACAGAAAACTCAATATAACGAAGAAGGTAGAGACAGACTCAAGAAATGTCGGGATTAAATGCCTTGGCAACCTGCTTGTGTTTTCCCTGATGGACAAGGATGAGATCTGGGTGCTGGACGCAGAGAAGGAATTCAAAGAGGTCAAGACCATCAAAACCGGAGGTGAAATGCCCTTTGACGCACTGCTCACCGGTGATACATATGTAGCCGGTTTTTATAAGGGTGGCGTGGCGTTATTGGACCTGAAGGACTTCAGGTATAGCGAGAAAATCATAATGGCCGGGCAGCAGACCGTATTTAAAATCCCTCATTTCGGGACATGGGGTGTCGCAGGGCAATACGCCTACATACCAGCCGTAGGGGAAAACAAGCTTATCATTATTGACATAAAAGATTACACATATACCGGCTCGATAGAGATAGCCGGGTTGCCAGTATTCGTAGTAGTCTCACCGGACGGCAAATACCTGTCGGGCGGCACGGCAATTGTAAACCAGAGGTTAAAGTCCGTATCTCTCTGGTAGTTATGGCTGACTCCTGGGTATGAGTTAATAATCATGGCGGCGGATTCAATTTTTTCGGGCGCTACCTTAAACGTAATTAATGAACTTACAAATCCCAACATCCTTGTGTCGTATATTGGTGAAATCTGCCTAATCACTTTGAGCGCTTTATGCCGCCTGATACACTCAATGAGATAGTCCTCGGAGATATCAAGCCTCAGGGCCATCTCCTTAAAGGGTTCACTTACCAGAGGTATGCCGTCCTCTATAGTGTTTATTATTTTAGTGTCCATATCTGCCATTGCAACGCCCATACTATTGGACAACAAAAATCCCTGAAGGTGTGGGAACGCTTACCCAATCCTTCACGGCCCATGTGTCTTTGCTGATTGTCTTTACCATGTTCTCAAAGTAAACAGAGGCGTAGAGGGTCGTACCGTCCTCGGAAAACCGCAGATGCATTATTCTCTTGCCGACATCTATGTTCTTAAGCACCCTGTTGTCTTTCAGATCAATTATCGTTACATAATTGTCTTTTTCGC
>PEAC01000029.1 GCA_002753305.1 Nitrospirae bacterium MYbin6 | reverse complement strand
CGCCCGTACAGCTTGAGCGCCAAGTTATTGACAAGGCCCCGGCAGCAGATTCCACTGCCAACACCCCGGCTGCTGACGACCTCACAACGATTGCCATAAAGGACGACATAAAAATGCCGGAGGTCGACGCCACCGCAGAGCTGGACGCCTTTGTCAGGGAGCAAAAACTCGACGGTGACATCATTGTCTCAAATGCCGAGAGAGACATCGTCATAACTATGAAGGAAAAGGTGTCTTTTATACCGGGGAGCGCCGTTATCTTAAAGAACTCCACACCTGTCCTGGATAAGGTCTCAGATCTGATAAAACGCCATCCATCATCGGTTGTCGAGATAGACGGCCACACAGACAACTCCCCTATCCACTCTGCCGCTTATCCATCAAACTGGGAACTCTCAACGGCACGGGCAACGAGCGTGTTAAGATATTTTATAGGCGTAAAGGGAATAGACCCATCGAGGTTCTACGTAAAGGGCAACGCGGACAGCCGCCCTATAGCGCCAAACGACACACCCCTGCACAGGTCGCAAAACAGGCGTGTCGAAATCAGGATAAAAGGGAAGTCTTTATAACATAATTTATTTCTGGAGGTATTCATATTATGGCAGTGTGTATCGAAAAAATAACGTCAAAGTCAATTCTAACAAAAAGCGGTATTGAAGGAGTAGACTACTGTGTAAATCCATACATGGGGTGTATGCACGGATGCCTGTACTGCTATGCGATGTTCATGAAAAAGTACAGCGGACACTGTGAGGAATGGGGCTCTTATGTGGACATAAAGACAAATGCCCCCGCTGTGCTCAGGAGACAGCTTAAGAGCGCCAAGCGCGGCAGTGTTATAATAAGTTCCGTCACAGACCCATACCAGCCCGTTGAGGCCCGCTACAAGGTGACGCGCCAGTGCCTTGAGGCCCTGCTCGAGTACCAGTATCCCGTTGAGATATTGACGAAGTCGCCGTTAATCCTGCGCGATGTCGACCTCCTGAGCCAATTTAACGACATCGAGGTGGGAATGACCATTACCACCGAAAACGACAGGATAAGACGTGCCTTCGAGCCAAAGACCTCACCGATTGCCGTGCGTATCAAGACACTTAAGGCGCTGCACGATAAAGGCATTAAGACTTATGTGTTTATTGGCCCGGTACTTCCGATGGAGCCTGAAGAGCTTGCGGCAAAGATTGCCCCATATACCGATTCCATCTTAATAGACAGGATGAACTATACGTCAAAGACCATAAAGGTGTACAAGGACTTAAAACTAACCAAATGGCTTGAGAAAGGCTTTACGGATGAAATCATTGCAAGGCTGAAGGCAGCCCTTGGAGAGAAGGCCGTTGAAGTCAGAGGAGCACGGGCGGCCAGCACCTGCCGCTGCGCTTAAAGATAATCCCGGATTCAGAGAACCGGCATCCCGTACACACGGGATGCCGCATCCATTCTCAGGCAATTTCTTCTGACATTTCTTTGGCTTGTCTATTGCAAAAATTCGATAAATAATTTTATTATTACACCACAGTAAACTTGTTTTGAAGTTGAGGGCTTGATTTGCATTACTTTGATTATAAGAACAATGTGCTGCACGCCGAGGATGTATCAGTTGAATTCCTTGTCGGGCAGTATGGCACACCGTTATACGTTTACAGCCATAAGACCCTGTTAAGGCATTTTAAATCCTATGACGACTCATTCAAGGATTTCCCGCACATTATCTGCTATGCCCTGAAGGCAAACTCAAACGCGGCAATCCTCAGAACATTCGCCGCAGAGGGTGGCGGGGCAGACATCGTCTCGGGGGGCGAACTTTTCAGGGCACTGCGGGCCGGCATCCCGCCAGAGAAAATCGTCTACGCCGGTGTTGGTAAAAAGGAGGATGAGATAATCTACGCCCTCAACGAAAATATCCTGATGTTCAACGTAGAATCCGAACAGGAACTGGCGGCTATCGACAGGGCCGCTGCCAAGCTCGGTAAAATCGCCCCAATAGCCCTGCGCATAAACCCGGGCGTTGACCCCGCAACTCACGCAAAAATCACCACGGGCAATAAAAAAAGCAAATTCGGCATCCCATTTGAGGGCGCCCTTGAGTTCTATAAACTTGCCCATAAACTCAAACACATAAACATCATCGGGATTCACGAGCATATCGGCTCTCAGATTATCAGCATACGGCCGTTTCTGGACGCGCTGCAGCGCCTCGTATCGCTCATAGACGAGCTGAAGGCCGAGGGAATTGAGATACGTTACCTGGACATCGGCGGTGGACTTGGAATCCAATATCTTGACGAAATCCCGCCACACCCTTCCGAGCTGGCCGAGAAAATAAAGCCAATTTTTAAGGGCAAAAACCTGACTATAGTCATGGAACCGGGCAGAACGCTCGTTGGCAACGCAGGACTTCTCGTCACAAAGGTACTATATACAAAAAAAGGCCATGACAGGGACTTCATCATTGTCGACGCCGGGATGAACGACATGATCAGGCCGGCCATGTATGACGCCTACCACCACATCATGCCCGTACATAAAAAGAAGAGAAAGGATGTCTTTGCGGACATCGTAGGCCCCATATGCGAATCGGGGGATTTCCTTGGCAAGGACAGGGAGCTGCCGTCCATTGTGCAAGGGGAATATGCCGTTGTCATGAGCGCCGGAGCCTATGGATATTCCATGAGTTCCAACTACAACAGCAGGCCACGGGCGGCAGAGGTAATGGTTAAAGACTCCGAACACTATCTTATCAGAAAAAGAGAGACCTACGAAGACCTTGTAAAAGACGAGCTTCTCCCGGATTTTATAAAATGAACATCGATTTCACAAAGATGCACGGCATTGGCAACGACTTTGTCATCATCGACTGCATAACCAACACCTCATATCAGGAGGTTTCAGACGAGGCCTGGAGAGCATACGCGATACAGCTCTGCAACCGCCGCTATGGAATCGGGGCAGACCAACTACTCCTGCTCCTGCCATCGAAGACCGCCAACCTCAGGATGAGAATCCTTAACTCCGACGGCTCCGAGGTACAGATGTGTGGAAACGGTATCCGGTGCATTGCCCTGTATGCCTGGGGCAAAGGCATCGTCAAGGATATAATGATAGACATTGAAACCCCCGCGGGCATTAAAACAATTAACAGAATAAATGCCCTGGTACGCGTAGACATGGGAATACCTCAGCTTGAGGGAAGGGCAATCCCCGTCGATGCCGACGGCAAAATAGTAGATTACCCTATAGGGGTAGGTGAAAAGAATCTTAAAGTAACATGCGTCTCCATGGGCAACCCTCACGCCGTTGTCGTGGTGTTTGACACAGATAGCTATCCGGTCAACACGTATGGCCCGAAGTTAGAGACACATCCGTTTTTCCCTGAGCGGACAAACGTGGAATTCATTGAGATAATAAACCGTTGGGAGATAAAAATGCGCGTATGGGAGCGCGGGGCAGGGGAAACCCTGGCCTGTGGCACAGGGGCGTCTGCCGCCGTGGTTGCCGCACACATGAAGGGCCTTGTAGACAGACACGTGACGGTTCGCCTCAGAGGCGGAGACCTTGAGATAGAATTGGCCCCCGACGATCATGTATATATGACAGGCCCCGCCGCGTATGTGTTTACTGGCACAATAAATATAGAACAATAGCGGCCCGCCGCCGCGCTTACATATTAAGGAGGACTATCTATGTTTAAAGGCTCAATCGTAGCCATAGTAACACCTTTTAATAACGGACGTTTCGACGAAAAGACTTACTCTGAATTGATAGAGTGGCATATTGCTGCCGGGACAAACGCAATAGTCCCCTGCGGCACTACGGGTGAGTCGGCAACGTTAGAGTATGACGAACACTACAGGGTAATTGAGACTGCGGTAAAGGTAGCAAACGGCAGGGTTCCGATAATAGCCGGCACGGGGGCCAACTCCACTGAAGAGACGATAAAGATGACCAAAGAGGCAAAGAAACTCGGAGCCAACGCGTCGCTTCTCGTCTGCCCGTACTATAACAAACCCACGCAAGAGGGCATATACCGGCACTATAAGGCTGTTGCCGAGGCCGTCGACATACCCATAGTGCTGTATAATGTACCGGGGCGGACTGCGGTCAACATACTGCCCTCAACGGTTGCCCGCCTGGCGGCCATCAAGTCAATTGTCGCGATAAAAGAGGCCACCGGCGATATGAAACAGGTAAGTGAGATAATAAGGCTCTGCGGCGACGGCATAACCGTGCTCTCAGGCGATGATTTCACCACATTTGCGTTGATGCTGCTAGGTGGCAAGGGCTCCATCTCCGTAACGGCAAACGTGATGCCGAAAGAATCTGCCCAGATGTGCTTGTTCCTTGAACAGGGAAAAATTGACGAGGCCAGAAGGCTTCACTACCATCTTGACCCGCTGAATGCGGCAATGTTCATCGAAACAAATCCTATACCGGTTAAGACCGCCCTTGCCCTGATGGGTAAGGTTAAAGAGGAGTTCCGCCTCCCGCTTTGTGAGATGTCCGGCCCGAACAAGGACAAGCTCAAAGATGTACTGCGTTCGTACAAGTTGATATAAGGGCGCCGCGCGGAGGTATTGTTGAGGGTATGGCTTGCTGTTTTAACCATATTGCTTTTGGCCGTCTCGACAATGCTGTTTTATAATTCATCGGCAAACGTGGTCGATTATTCCGAGTCTATATTCATATTTATAGGCCTGTTTGGCATAGTGATAGCGGGGTTTTTATTTGCCGGAAAGAAAATAAACGCCAGTGCGGAGAAAGAACCGCTTGCCAGTTTAGCTGAAGGGCTTGGGGCCAAATCAAAGCAGGGCTTCTTTGTAACGGCTTCGATAATTACTGGGATGTACAACGATTATAACTACTACTGCCAATATGTGGCCCCACCGAAGAGCGGACTCGTACCTCCGCAATTCATAATACGCCTGATGGTATCCACCGGAATTACATTCTGTATGGAGGCGGCAGAGACCGATGACAGTGGCTATAAAACGGCAGGCCCCCCCAATAAATTCTCAACCGGCGACGAAGACTTTGATAACCAGTTTAAGCTCATGGTGCCAGAAATCAACCACCACGCACTGTTAAATGAAGAATTCCGCGCTCTTATCAGACAGCTCTTTTCATATGGCGCGGCTAAGGCAGACAGCGGCGGCGCCACACCTCCATGCCCTGAGTTAGGAGACCTGTCCTTTGGCAGCAAATACATAGAGGCCACACTCTATGGCGCAGCGCTTAAGGACATCACACCGGAGATGGTTCACGGCATACTTGATATCGTTATCAAATTAGCCAAACACGCGGCTAAACTGCAAAGCGAATAACTAAACCAATAAAAATGTTAGAATACCTATTGAGACTTAACCGCCACCACGTATTATGTTCGATATAAAAGACTTTGCTGAAATAACAGGGACTCTGACCCTGCTCTATGTCGAGGACGAGGAGTCCTTACGGCTCACCTCCAGGTTGCAGCGGATTTTCAAAAACGTCTTCGTTGCCGACAACGGCATAGACGGCATCAGGCTCTTCAATGAAAACCAGATAGACCTTGTTATGACCGACTATCTCATGCCCGAATTAAACGGTATGGACCTTGTCAAACTCATCAGAGAAAAAGACACCAGAGTCCCCGTAATCATGATTACCGGATACATTGATACGGAGTTTCTTATTGAGGCCATTAATCTCGGCGTCAATCAGTTCGTCACGAAACCCATCATCGTCAATAATCTGATGAAGGCCATCGAAATCGCCATCCAGGGCTTCGTCCTGGACAATCTTGCGCAGACAAGCCGCCGCCAGGAACTGCAACTCCTGCGCTACCGTGAAAAATACCACTCCAGCCAGCAGGAACTGGCCTTCCTCAAAGAATTGAAAATCATCAGAAACGACCTCAACCACGTTAAACTGGAACTACACAAAGGACAAGACAACCACTGCCTCTGGCACTCGGAGATCTGCTACATCCCCCTTGATATCCTAAGCGGCGACAGCTACTCTATCCGTGAGGTCTCAGATGGTAAGGTCATGTTCTTTATCTCGGACGCTATGGGCAAGGGCCTCTCTGCCTCTGTAACCTCCATCCTGAGCACTTCGTTTATCAACCATCTGATAGACGAGGCCATTGTCAGCGGCAGCTTCAATCTCAGAAAGTTTCTCGTGTCTTATATAAATTTCATAAAAAAAGAACTCCTCGCCGAGGAGATTGTCTGTGCCGCTTTTGCGTATATCGACTTTCACGCCGAGGTGTTGGAGACGGCCATCTTCTCCATGCCTCCGATTCTGGCGCTGAAATCCGGAGGGCGGCTCCTGAAGATTAAAAGTAACAACCTCCCAATTATGAAATACTCTGACGCCCCCGTTATTGATACGCTTGACATGTCCGGTATTGAGAGGATTCTTATTTACACTGACGGCCTGAACGAGAGTGCCCTTAGCGCGGTAGAAGGGGGACAGTATCAGGACTATCTTGATGAGGATTTCAGGCGCTCGCCATTTAAAAACGACCTCTACAGAAGGTTTATCGAGCAGGCGGCCACCCCGGAGGACGACATTACGTTTATCTTCATACGGCGTACCGGCACAAACTGGGACACTATTGGTGAATTCACCGTCCCCGGGCGACTCTCAGACATCGATGCCATGTCCCTTGAGCTGCAAAACGAACTCATTCGCATGGGGTTTGACCAACACTTCATTGCGAGTTTCGTAAGCTCTATGACTGAACTGATTGTCAATGCCTATGAACACGGCACACTCGGCATCACATCGGCGTCAAAACAATCCCTCACATCCAGTGGCGCTTACGACGGCTTTCTCGTCGAACGGGAGAAACTCGCCAATAAAGACATCCATGTCTCATTAAGTAGATACGCGGAGGACGGGAGAGATTTTCTGATAGCACAGGTCAAAGACAACGGCAGCGGCTTTGATGCCACTAAAATCAACTGGATGAACATCGATGAACACAAATTCACTGGCAGGGGAATTAAGATTGCAAAAACCCTTTCAGATTGTTTATTATACAACAAGCCCGGAAACGAGGCCTTATTGATTAAGGAAATCCCTAAATAACAATAAACTAAAGGGGTAAAAAGATGGAAATTGAAAAGACCACCAACTCAGAAGCCGTCATAAGCGGCCATATCAAGACCATCGAAGACTACACAAAAATCAAACAGACTGTAAACTCAATGGTCACCGGCGAAGGCTGCACCATTATCGTAAAAATCCCTGATTCGATTTCGATTACCTCCTCTATCATCGGATATTTTTTAAAACTGGTTTTCGAGAACAAGACAGACCTGCAACTCCATGTTAAGGAACAGAAGCTCTACAATCTCCTTGAGGTGCTGAATCTCCTGACCGTGTTTAAGGTTCAAAAGGTCTAATTGCTGACACTTCTGGATTCCTGCTTTCGCAGGAATGACAGATTTAAAAAAATAGAGCAAGTCAGGGCAATAATGACAAACAGAAGGGAGTTTTTCACTTTCTGTCATTCCCGCCTCCGAGCGGGAATCCAGTCAAGACGGTATATTTCATAGACATTTTATTTAGATCTGAGCCAACGCATTCCTCAGTCTGTTAATAGTTTGCTCTTTGCCGACTATCTCTATGACCTCAAAAATGCCCGGGCTTACCGTATTGCCAGTAATTGCCACCCTGGCCGGTTGGGCGATTTTGCCAAGTTGGACGCCAAACTCCGCTATCAATCCCATGAATATGGCCTCTATCTCCTTCGTCGTGAAATCCTCAAGCGCGGTGAGTTTGTCTATTAACGCGGTTAGGTAGGGTTTTGTCTCGCTGGTAAGGAATTTCTTGCCAGCCTTTTCGTCTATCGTGACATCCTCGTCTATGTAATAACGCAGTGAGTTTGCCAGCTCAATGGTGGTTCTTGAGCGCTCCTGGAGGGTGGCTATCGCCCTGGCAAGCCACTTATTATCTTGTGCCGGGATCCCTTCCATTAAAGGAATCAATGTCTCTGGCAGAGCAGCCTTTATGTATTCGCCATTCATCCAGAGGAGTTTTTCTGGGTTGAACACCGCGGCTGAGGAGCCGACATGCTCCAACGAGAACTTCTCTATCAACTCATTCATTGAGAATATCTCCTGATCCCCATGTGACCAGCCAAGCCGTACAAGGTAGTTGAGCAGTGCCTCGGGCAGATAACCCATTTCTCTATATGCCTGCACCGACGTTGCCCCGTGGCGTTTGCTGAGACGCGCCTTGTCAGAGCCAAGTATCATTGGCAGGTGGGCGAACTTCGGTGGGGTCTTTCCAAAGGCTTCGTATATGTGAATCTGCTTTGGCGTATTGTTCAGGTGGTCGTCCCCTCTTATTATATGCGTTATGCCCATGTCAATGTCATCGACTACGACTACGAAGTTATACGTCGGCGTGTCGTCTGAGCGCATTATTATGAAGTCGTCAAATACGGAGTTTTCATAGACTATCTTGCCTTTTATCAGGTCATCTACGAGGGTGCTGCCATATTGGGGCATTTTAAATCTGACGGTGGGTTTTATTTCCGCTTCTGGATTTTTCAGGTCCCTGCATGTACCGTCATATCTGGGCGGTTTACCGGCGGCCGTGGCAAGTTTTCTCTTTGTCTCTAATTCTTCGGAGGAACAGTAACAATAATATGCCTTTCCAGTTTCGAGGAGGCGGTTTACGTGTTGGCGGTATAGCTCTGAGCGGCTGGTCTGCCTGAAAGGCCCCTCGTCGTACTCAAGGCCGAGCCAGGTCATGCCGTCTATTATTGCCTCTATGTACTCATCGGTTGAGCGGCCCCTGTCAGTGTCTTCTATGCGTAGTATGAACTTTCCACCGTGGCGCCTTGCAAATAAATAATTAAACAGCGCAGTCCTGGCACCCCCTATGTGAAGATACCCCGTCGGACTGGGCGCAAACCTTACTCTCACATGCTCCAAGATAGACCCTCCTTTCATTATTGCACAGGAGTATTTTAACATAAAATGTTTGCGAAAAATTACATAACTCCATTATAATAAATGACTCCAATGGCCGATATAAAAATAGGTAATCAGACTGCCTTCTCCGCTCAACAGCAGGGGCTTCCTTTCGACTTTGCGATAAGCAATTCCTTTGACGCATTCGAGTGGTTCTCGGACAAAAAATCCGGTGGCCAGGGCTGGGCAATAGAGGACGCCGGCAAAAAAACCAGATGCAACATCAGGGCTAAATCCCTCATGCGCGGCATCGCGCTCTCCGTCCATGTCCCCGCCGAGGCCAACCCGCTTATGATCGGCTCCTTGGATGTTTTCATAAATCATGTCGAATTCGCCTACGACGTCGGGGCATCTTTATTAAATATCCATCTCTTTACGGAATACGGAATCGAGCCATACCTGAAATCCCTGATTCCCATAATTAAACTAACCGCGAAGGCAAAAATAAAGCTATCCATAGAAAATACCATCATTACAGGACCCGATGATTTCAATCAATTATTTTATATGATAAAGAAACTCAAGGGCACGCCCACTAAACACATAGGCATGTGTCTTGACATCGGCCACGCAAATATCTACCACGAAACCAGAAATAACTTCCTCGGCTACATAGACAGACTGTCAAATGACGTACCTATAATTCACATCCACGCCCACGAAAACTTTGGAGACCGCGACAGCCACCTGACCCTGTTTACCGGCCCATCAGGAACTAATAATCTTGGCCTTAAAGGCTTTGTAGCCCGAATGGTAAATCGCGGCTTCAGCGGCCTGATTATCCTTGAGCAGTGGCCCACGCCGCCAGAGCTTCTTATCGCTGCCAGAATGGGCCTTTTGGATTTATTTAATAATTATATCAAGGAATAATGTGGCCCCTACACGGCGGCTTTCATCAGATAGTCCTCAAATCTTATGGCTATTTCGTCCCAGAGAAACCCTTCTGCAAAGGTTCTTGCGTTTTTACCAAGCCTGTTGCGCAGTATGCCGTCATTTATAAGCGTTAGTAAGGCCCCGGCAAGGGATTTCACGTCTCCGCTTTTAAAAGTCAGGCCGATATTGTTTCGTTGCACAAAGGATAGCTCCTCAATGTCGCTTGTTACGATGGGCACCCCACAGGCGGCGGCCTCCAGGATACTCACCGGTGAGGACTCATGCCGCGACGGCAGGACAAATATCAGGGCGTTGCCGATGCAGGAGGTTTTCTCGCCTCCGGAGACGAATCCGGCGTACTCTATCTTGCCTGCTACTTCCGGCGGCGCCTTTGCAATAAGGGTATCGGCCTTGTCGAATTCATATCCCGCGAGGATGAGTTTCATATCGGGGTGGTGGCTGTGAATCTCCTTAAACGCCTCAATTAACAGGTCAAGGCCCTTTGTATATATATCGATTCTGCTGAAAAACAGGATGTATTTTCCCGGCGATGGCGCGGCGGTATAGCTTAATAGTTCGGTGTCGATACCATTTGGGATAACCGTATGGGGGCGGCCTTTCATGCCGCGCCTTGAAAGTACTTTATTTCTGGTAATATCGGAGACAAACATGAATCTGCCATACAGGGAGGGATAAAAACTCTCCACCGCGTACATGGGAATGGAGTACAGTGGATTGAATTTCTTAATCGAGTGGCGCTCCATGATGCCCTGAATCTGCAGGATGACGGGGGTTTTTGTCAGGAATTTTGAGAAAAATGGTGTAGAGGGCAGGAAGTTCTCAACTATCAGGTCAAACTCCCCTCCATGTTTTCTCACAAACAGAGACGCCTCAATGGTGTAGGAAAGAACGCTCTTTGTGAGACTGCTGCTTTCGACCCCGGCGAATATGTGATTGAGGCCTTCGATGAGGCCGTCCTTTGCCCCCGGGTATTTCATACACAAGAGCGTGATGCTGTGCCTGCCCCGGAGCCTTTTATATATCTCATACGCCCGCACGCCTGCCCCGCCAAACCCAAACGGGCTGCCAACGCTCTCATAAATAATCTGTAGAATTCTCATGCCGGTGGCCTTGTTAGTGATAGTGGTGTTTTGTGGTCTTCTATGAATTGCTCCAGCGTACCGGCGTCTCTTAGTTTTGACGTTGCCTCTATCAGGTGTCTTCGCTCTTCAATGAATTCCATTATTGGGACTGATTTTCCGCAGCTTCTCTCTACCGTATAGATGTCGAATACCAGGAATCTGCGTATTAACTCCTCGTCGCTGCCTCTGAAGTGCCCCAGGTATTCTTTGAATTCAACGTCTGATTTTTCGATAATCCGGCCCTTACAGAAAAGGCGCAAAATTGAAGGCTTCCCTTCATATGCCGTAAACATCAGCGTTACCTCGCCGCCAGCGCGTATGTCCCTTGCCGTTCTGTCTCCACTTCCCGGATAGTCGAGATATAGTACGGACTTCTCATTGAGTATCCGCAAGCTGTCATACCCCTTCGGTGACAGATTCACCTCGCTGCCGCTTGCCGAGGCTATGTAAAACACCCGCTGCGCCTTTATAAACTCTACATCCTCCGCTGTTAACAACCCATATTGCCGTCCCATAATGTCCTACCTCCTCATAGTTATTCAGGATTTATTATAACATTGTACTGTATATTGAAGATGGCATTTTACATGCTCAGACGCGAATCGGCAGATTCACATCCGGAATGATTATATTTATGCAATTCTATATATATATTTGTATAAGTGTAATTGACAAATCGGTGTAAAAAATTATATCTTACACCGCAGACAAACAATAGTACAGGCGAATATAGAGGAGGTATTTAAGATATGAAACGATGCGCAAGCGGACACTACTATGACCCCGATAAATACTCCAACTGTCCATTGTGCGGGGTGGACATCCCCGATATCGGCGCCACGCGCCCTAATAAAAATGGACATAGCACCGGCCCCTTGAAAGCAGACGATTTTCCTGATACAATAGTCCATGGGAGTAAACCCCATGCCAACCGTCCGGAGAGTGAGACCGTAGGGGTCTTCATGGACAAGGCAGGCATAGACCCCGTCGTGGGTTGGCTCGTTTGCATCGATGGTGTACAAAAAGGAAAGGATTATCGATTAAAAAGTGAAAGGAACTTCATAGGGCGCGCCGATAACATGTATGTGTGCATAAAGGGCGATGAGACCATATCAAGAAACAACCACGCCGTGGTAAGTTATAATCCCAAGTCAAACTCGTTTAAGGTTCTGGCAGGAGACAGCAGCGGTATCGTGTACTTAAATGGAGAGGAGGTCGACACGGTGAAAGACCTTAAGGCATTTGACGTTATTGAACTTGGAAAGACGAAATTAAAATTTTTCCCATGCTGCGGGGACAACTTCAAATGGGAGGTGTAGTGGTGCCGGGCATACACGCAATAACCGGCCGGGCCGCATTATGCCTTGCGCTATTGTGCCTGGCGCTTCTTTTACCACCGCCCCTGTACGCGGTTGAAATTGCTGGCTTTCGTGTAGAACAGGCATATGTCGAGCTGCCGAATATAAAGGTATACGCCGAGATACTTAACAATAACGGAGTCTCTATCTCTGACACTGCCGACAACGTTACAATCACCGCAACCGTTGGCTCAATACAGACGTCAAACGGTAAAATAAGTCCGTTTGACAAGTCCGGCGAAGGCATCGGGTACGTGTTCTTAGTGGACATATCAAAGTCCCTGAAGCCGCCGCAGTTTGAGCACATGCGCGCGGCAATGTCCGGCATAATCGACAACATGACACAAAAAGATATGGCGGCCATAATAACCTTCGGCAAAGACGTGAAGGTCGCCAGCGACTATACGGCAGATAAAAACGAACTGAAGGCAAAGATTAAGGCTCTCAGGGTGACAGACGACCAGACACAGCTCCACCTCGGACTTATGAAGGCTGTAGAGATGGGCAGGCGCATTGACGCTGTTGTGCCGGCCAGAAAGGCCATTATAACGCTCTCCGACGGCGAGGACGACTTCGCCGGAGGCATGACCAAAGACGAGATTACAGACATGCTCAAGGTCGACAGAATCCCCATATACGCCATAGGGTTTTATAACCCACCCGCAACCCCAAAAAAAGATGAGCATCTGAAGACACTTGGGGAGTTCGCCAGAAGATCCGGCGGGGAGCTTATCAGGGCAAACGACCTGCCATACGATCAGATATATACAACGTTAAACAGCAGAATCCGCAAGGCATTTATAATAACCCTAAACTGTGACAACTGCATGGGCGATGGACAGGCCCTCCGTCTCCAACTGGCCCTCACCTCGGGCACTAAACAGCTAACCGACGGAATGGACATACGCATATTGCCGCGGGCTAAGGCAACCCCCGCGCCCACTCCAAAACCCGCCCCGCCTGAAGGTATTACAACTAAGCAGATATATATCATATCCGGCGCCGCAGCGGTAATTGCGGTGTTAGCAGTAGTATTCATTATAATAAGACGAAAAAAGAAAAAGCGGCAGCCCCAGCAAGACAACGCTCCTCATCAGGCCATGCCGGATGAGGATATTACCAGGCAGTTCAAAGAGGGGCCGTCCGGCCCGGTAAGAAAAGAACAGGCTTTGCCTCAGCGGCGAGTAAGGCTGAAATTCACGGCCATCAGCCCGGCACAAAGGACCAAGGCCTACGAGGCTATTCTGGATAAACCCATAGTTATGGGGCGTAATCCGGCCTACTGTGCGGTAACAATCCCCGATGACGAGGAAATCTCCGGCGTACACTGTGAAATAAGCAAAAGCGGCGGAAAGTTCTATATTAAGGACCTCGGTTCAACCAACGGCACACTGGTAAACGGCGTACCTCTGACGTCAATCCAGAAGATTGACGAGGGCGACACCATAACCTTAGGGCAAACGCAGATACGTATGACTATACTAGCGGGCCAATAAACACGATGGATGTTAAACCCGGAAACGCCCAACACATGGGCACACGCAAAGACCAGCAGGACTCTGTGGGGTTTTCCGACCTCTCGGATGCGGCCTTCGTAAGACATGGCGGTGTTATGGCCGTCCTGGCCGATGGCATGGGTGGGATGGAAATGGGAAGGCAGACCAGCCAGGCGGCGCTTCAGGGTATGCTGAAGCGTTACATGTCAAAGCGCCCCAACGAAGATATTATTGATGTGTTGTATAAATCCCTTGAGTATGCAAACGGCTGCGCGGCCTCAATATCAGGAGGCACTAACGCCGGCACTACTATGGCCGCGTGTGTGGTTCATAACTCATGTTTATATTGGATTTGTGCCGGTGACAGCAGGATATATCTCATAAGAAACGGCACACTGACCCAGATAAACACGGACCATTCGTATGAAAACGAACTTATGAGGAGGTTCGCCTCCGGTGAACTAACGAAGGAAGAGATTTATAATGACCCCGAGCGTTTTACGTTGACAAGCTACCTTGGGCTTGCCGAATTAAAGGCAACGGACAGAAACGTAAGGCCATATCCGCTCACAGATGGCGACAGCATCCTCCTGTGCAGCGACGGCCTGTATAATTCCCTCACGCCGGCCGGGATAATGGAATCCATGGCGCAAGACCCGCAGGCCTCGGCAGAGGCCCTGGTACAAAAGGCTGTATCGGGAAACAGGACAAATCAGGACAACACATCAGTGGCAATCCTGTCGTGCCAGGCAGCGCCTAAGGGCAAGACATCATTTCTCAGTAAATTGTATAATAAAATAACGTTTTTAATTATCACGGCCCTCATTCTAACAGGCACAATCGCGTTGGCTGAAAATCTGCCGATAAAGAGGATGAAGGACAGTACGGTAAGGATAATAGATTTTTATAATGGTAAGATCGTAGCTACAGGGTCGGGCTTCGTCATAGGCGGAGGCTATTATGTAGTAACAAATTGGCATGTAGTGGAATGTATAAAAGATGGCTGCGTACCCTCTGTGGCGGTGGGATTTGAGGATATAAGGGAAGCCAGGATTGTTCACCGCTCAGAGGTAAAGGATATAGCAATCCTGAAGGTAGAGTCCAAACTGAATAAGCCGTCGGTTGAGCTTGTGTTGAGCAATAACGTAGATGACGCGCAAACGGTTTATGCTATAGGATTTCCAGCCGCCGCCGATATGAGCCGGGATAATCTTTTAGAGCCAAAAACAACAAAGGGCATTATAAGCGCGAAGGTAACGAGCAGGGACGGTGTAAAGATGTACCAGACAGATACGCCAATCAATTCCGGCAACTCAGGAGGCCCTCTGTATAACGAAAACGGCCATGTCATTGGCATAAACACGCTCGTAAGCGCGAGAAAGGGTGTACAAGGCATCGGCTGGGCGGTTCAGATTGACGAACTCATTCCGGAACTCAGGGCGGCAGGCATTGTGTATTCAGAGGGAAATCCCACGGCAAACCAACCACAGCACACTCAAACGCCAAGGCCTGACCACGCGCCAACACCTGTGCCAACACCGGCTATAACCCCACAGCTGTCTGAATCTCCCGTGCCCTCCGAGTCTCCCAGAACTCCTGCGGCCGCTTCGCCGTCTAACTTAATCTACTACGCGGCAGCCGCCGCTATTATGGTAATTGCCATTG
This sequence comes from Nitrospirae bacterium MYbin6, assembly GCA_002753305.1. Classification (GTDB taxonomy): domain Bacteria; phylum Nitrospirota; class Thermodesulfovibrionia; order Thermodesulfovibrionales; family Magnetobacteriaceae; genus Magnetominusculus. The sequence continues at coordinate 15,776 of PEAC01000029.1, read as the reverse complement.
TGACAGCCTTGCTGATAATTTTCCTGAATATGAATAAACGCAAAAGTCCGCCACACCCGGTAAACAAAACGCCAAACTATGGTATGCCTCCTCCACAGGCAGTGGCGCCAAAGACAGACCGTCCATTTCTGGCAGGCGTGACAGGCGAATTCGCCAGCAATAAAATCCCCCTGCAATCTGAGCCGGTGGCCATAGGGCGCGACCCACATAAGGCAAATCTCGTCTTTACAAAATCAAGCAATACCATAAGTGGAAGGCACTGCGTTACCGGCTATGAAAGGACGTCCAAATCTTTCTACATCGAGGACTGCGGCTCAAGAAATGGAACCTTCATGGGCAGCGGAGAAAGGCTCATCGCGAACAAGAAATATTATGTCAAGCCGGGGACACATTTCTATCTCAGTGACAAGGCAAACATGTTTGAACTGATTATCGAAAAATGACAGAGTTTAAGACCGAGATGTTTACACATAAGGGCGGAAGGCCAAATAACGAGGACTACTGCGGCTACGTAACGCTAAAGGACTTTGCCTGCTGGGTAGTGGCCGACGGCGTCGGTGGCCATAACGGTGGCGAGGTGGCCTCACAGGCCGCAGTTGAGACGGTTTTAGATGCCTTTAAGGCCGACCCTGCCGTGTCCTCAAGGCATCTTATGATGTACCTGGAAAAGGCACAGGAAGTTATAATCAATAAGCAGAAAGACCCCGCCCTCTACTCCATGCGCACGACGATTGTAGTGCTGGCAACCGACTATAAAAACGCCCTGTGGGCACATATCGGAGACTCAAGGCTATATCTGTTGAAAGGCAGCCGCATATATTTTCAGACCAAAGACCACAGCGTACCCCAGGCCCTTGCCGATGCCGGACAGATAAGCGCAGATGAAGTAAGATAACACGAGGACAGAAACCGGATCCTCAAGTCATTAGGAAATGAAGGCCCAATTAAGGCAACCATTGCGGACAACACAAAAGTACCGGTCGCTAAGGGCGATGCCTTTTTACTGTGTACGGACGGTTTCTGGGAACACGTAACGGAGACGGAACTGGAGATAGACTATGCAAAGTCTGCCAGTCCCACAGAGTGGCTCCGACACATGCAGGACAGGATAATCAGGCGTGTAGACGGTGAATATGACAATTACTCGGCAATAGCAGTAACTATAGAATAACAGGAGAGGCAATGGCATCGTTAAAGACAACATGTCCCGGATGTTTTCAGGAAAAAGGCGAAGTCGCAATATGTCCCAGGTGCGGCTTTGACGAAGGCGAAGACCAGGGCACGCTGACTTTACCGCCAAAAACAATTCTCAACGGCAAGAAATACATTATAGGCAGGGTGCTGGGCAACCCCGGCGGCTTTGGCATAACATACCTGGGCTGGGACCTGCCACTGCAAACCAAGGTGGCCATAAAGGAATTTATCCCGCGGCAACTGGTAGGCAGAGGAAAAGACAGAAAGACCATAGAGCCACACTCAAAAGAAACTTATGCGGATTTTAAATACGGCCTGGAGCAATTCCTGCGGGAGGCGCAAACGATTGCAAAATTTGACAACGCGCACATTGTGAGGGTAAGGAGTTTTTTCGAGGAAAACGCCACCGCGTATATTGTAATGGACTACTATGACGGGATTTCGCTAACGGAATATTTAAACAAACAGCCGGGCGCAAAAATCCCCTGGGAAACTGCCGTCAACATTATGATGCCAATCCTGGACGGACTGCGTGAGGTACACAATAACAACATCATACGCAGGGACATAAAACCACAGAATATCTATATAACGGCAAGTGGAAGGCCGATACTGCTGGATTTCGGAGCGGCAAGGTTTTCACTGGGCGATAAGTCGCAGACGCTGACCGTAATGATGACCCCGGGTTACGCCCCGCCTGAGCAGTACCATAAGAAAGGCAAACAAGGCCCCTGGACGGACATATATGCCTCTGCGGCGACACTTTATGGAATGATTACAGGGGAGATCCCAACGAATGCGGCAGAGAGGCTTTCGCGGATTCCCCTTAAGCCACCGATTAAGATAATACCGTCCATCCCTAAATCCCTGAATGAGGCAATCTTAGTGGCCATGTCTATGGAGGCAAACGCGCGTCCAAAGACGATAAAAGATTTTCAGGCCGCACTCACACGCGTCTGTGAAGAGAATCCACCACATCAGGAGCCACCACAACATGCGCCAAACATAAACAACGCGGAAACGGTTGTTGCCGGCAAACCGCAACCTCAGCTTCAAACGAATCATGCAAAGCAAACATGCAGGAACTGCTCGGCAGCGGTTGCCGCCGGTGCGGACTTTTGCACCATGTGCGGCGCACCAGTTTCAGCGCCCGCAAGCGTTGTTAAACCCGCGCCACCGGCAAAACCGGAGCACAGGCTAACCCCCGGGGAATTAAGGAAAAGAAAACGGCTTATACTCATAACAATAACAGCTGTTATCCTAATAATTGCCACAGTTGTGGGCATAACAATAAATGCTATAGAGAATGAGAAAAAGGCTAAAATCGAGGAGCAACGGCAGATAGAGGTACAAAAGGCCGCGGCGGCCAAACAAAAACAAGAGGATGAGGCCAGGAAAAAGGAAGAGACTAAAAAGCAATCGGGCATATACTTTAACCAGGGGAAGGTCTTCGCCTCTCAGAAAGATTACGCAAGGGCCATAGAGGCATATACCAAGTCGATAGGATATGCTCCTGATGCCGCAAGTTTCAACAATCGCGGGCTTGCTTATTTAGAGTTGAAGCAATATGATAACGCCGTCGCCGATTTTACCGAGGCAATACAGGCGTCCCCAAAACAATATCTCTATTATATGAACCGTGGCATAGCAAATAGCGACAGAAAGCACTATACGGACGCAATAGCGGATTACCGCAAGGCCATAGGCCTGAATCCGTCAAACGTGGACCATGCCTATAGGGTATATGCTAATCTTGCATACGCGCATTACTTCAATAAGGATTACAAAATGGCCATTGACGAATGCACAGATGCTATTAAAAAAAATCCCAACAAAGACGAGGCATATGTCATGCGCGGACTATCATACCAGCAACTGGACAATTGTGAGTTGGCAATAGCCGATTTCACCAGGGCCATTGAGATCTCACCCAATGAGGGATTGATCTACCGGTTCCGTGGCTTGAACTATTATGATAAGAAATGCCCGCTTCTAAACACAAAGAAAGGGAACGCCGACTTAAGTAACGCAGTACGCCTGGGGGATGAGGTTGCAAAGGAAATAATCCTTAAGCTCTCCTCAGAGGGACGGTTATAATAAAAGAAGCCGGATGAGTTTTAATATCTTATTCATGCCATTGCAGCAATTCTCAATGAGCGTGAAGAGCGGATGTGTATCCTGTAATATTTGGCATGGGAAGCAGCCATAGACGCAAGTTTGCAAAAAATCATATGAAATATTCCTGCAGGCTGCCTGAAAAGCGCTGAAATATGGCAAAAGACGAAGGCAAAACAGTGAAGACACCCCAAAAAGGCGTACCTGTTGCTGGTTTGTTTTACAAGGGGGTTAGCAACCCCCGGCGTAAAAACGATTCAAGGACTTAGCATGCTGTGGGCATAGATTTCAGGAGGTTTTAGAAGGTAACCCAAGAACGTTTCCCAATCGGGAAAGATTATGGTGGCAACCAAAACCCTTAGATGTTCCCATAGGTTACGTTTGCTCCCAAACTTTTCCCTGCACTGCTGATACAACACGTCACTAAGCTTAAATATTTGATGGGAAAAAAAAGCCAAAAGATTTAATAGAAAAAAGTTCATAGAGATCCCCATCTGTATTTCTTATTTCCTCGGGCGTAAGAGGGATTATTTGTTTCATATCCGGGTGCGTCAATACCGCCTGCATTATCTGGTGAGAGTAACTCACGTTTCCTTTTTTGTCTTCCTTTCTCAAACACCCGGGACAACATATCTTGTCTGAACCAAAGTATCCTGACCCGTCCATGGAAACCAAATATGAATTATCCATAAAGCGATATAATTCAAGATACTTACTTCTTTGTAAACGATAGAAATATTCATCGAATATCGGTTCTATATCCTTAGCGTCAACCTCGTCCAAGAGGAATATCTTATTAAAAGTGCCAATATTATGACAGTGCATGGCTTACTCTTTGTGAAAAATACTTTCCTTTTCCTTTGTGCACCCTTTATCTATGCCTTCTTTTATGTTCATTGAGAATTGCTGAGAAAACAATCATATTTCTATAACGAATTGCGCCCCACCCTCTGCGTTGGCCGCCCTGAGCTTCCAGCCCATATTGTTTTCTATTATGGTCTTTGACATATACAGGCCCACCCCCGTACCCTTGTTCGAGCCTTTTGTCGTGAAATATGGCTCGAATATCTGGCCGATTATTGCTTCTGGTATGCCACCTCCATTGTCCGTTACCGTCACCTTTATTTTTTCATATTCCTTTGTAATCCCTATATTTATAATGCCTTCAACTGGCAGTTCCGTTTGTGTTGCCTCCTTGGCGTGCCTTATCAGAATTGCGTCTCTGGCGTTATTTATCAGATTCAGAATCACCTGCTTGAACTCGTTTGGGTAGCCCAGGGCGCTTACGTCTTCATAGATAAAGTCCAGATTCAGCGTTATGCCGCTTTTTACAAAATACGGCGAAAACATTGACACTATCTCTTCTATTGATCTTTTTATATCGAATATTATTTTCTCCTTCGATGGCCGCAGAAAGCCGCAGAAATCGTCCACCGTCTTCGACATGAAGTCTACCTGGCTCAGGATTGTGTCCTTGACGTTAACTAAATAGTCCCTGTTCAGCTCTCCATACTCATATGCCTCGTCAAGGTCCTGGGCCATTGAGGATATTACGTTGAGGGGCTGCCTCCACTGGTGCGCTATAGCGTTTATCATGCCCCCCATCTCTGCCATTTTCGATTGCTGAATTAGTAACTGTTCCTTCTGCATTCCGCTCTTTGTCTCTTCCGCTATTCTTTGTTCCAGGATTGCGTTAAGTGTTGTCAGCTCCTGCTCTTTTTCTTTCAGTTCGCGGTTTTGCTCCAGCGTCTTTTCATACGTTGAGACCAGCAGGTTCAGTATCTGGCGTTTTTCCGAGTTTATCAAATAGGTCTTGTTGCCCAGAGACAACTCTATCCCAACCCCTGCACCGTCGCTCTTTCTTATCCTGGAGGTTGCCAGCAAGTAATCAATCCTTGAAAGTAACGACCTCTCCGAATACGGTTTTATGATAAAATTATCAGCTCCACACTCCAATCCATATATTATGTCATCGGGATTGCTCAATTCGGTTAGCAGTATTATTGGTATAGATTGTAAAGCTTCATTGCCTTTAATTATCTTACACATCTCATAGCCATCCATAACAGGCATGTTTACATCGCTGATAATAAGGGACGGCACTATCTTCTTCGCCATTATGGAACCGTTTAACCCGTTGTCTGCAACGGTTACATCATAATAATAGTGCTCAAGCATACGCTTAAGCAGCGCGGCCTGCGTGGAGCTGTCCTCAACAATTAATATCTTTGCCCTGTCCTTGCCTTCGTTTAACATAATCCCCTGCTTTATTCCTCGTACTTGCCTATGGCCAGGCAGGCGTTTTGGCCCCCGAAGCCGAAGGAGTTTGAGAGTACTCTCTTGTGCGGCATATCAAGGGCCACATTCGGGACATAGTTCAGGTTGCACTTTGGATCGGGATTTTCATAGTTAATCGTAGGCAGAATAACGCTTTCGTTTATTCCCATCATGCTCAGGACACATTCGATTGCCCCGGCCGCGGCTATCGTATGCCCTATCATGGATTTATTGGAACTTATGGGGATTGAGGCCGCACGCCCTCCAAAGACCTGCTTAATTGCCTCGGTCTCCGTCTGGTCGTTCATGATTGTAGATGTGCCGTGGGCGTTTATATAATCTATGTCATCCGGGGTTAACGAGGCATCTTTGAGGGCCGCCTGCATTGCAATAATGGCGCCATCACCTTTTGGATGGGTGTCCGTTATGCGATAGGCGTCGGCGCTTGAGCCATAGCCGAGGAACTCCCCATATATCGGTGCGCCGCGCCTTTTGGCGTGCGCTAACCCCTCTAGTATTACCACTGCCGCCCCCTCTGACATCACAAATCCGTTTCGTTTTCTGTCAAACGGCCTTGATGCCTTCTCCGGTGAGGCATATTTCTCTGACATCGCCTTTATCAGGACAAAGCCCGCAAATCCCATAAAATTCAGGGCCGACTCACAGCCTCCGGCTATCATTATGTCGGCAGCCCCGTCGCGTATTATGCCGGCAGCCTCGCCAATGGCCTGCGCACCCGCCGAACACGCGCTCGCCACTGATATATTCGGCCCCTTACAGTCAAATATCCCGCCCATTAGGGCCGTTGCCACATCGGATTTCCTGCGGAAGAAACTAAAATACGGGTACCCTCCGGCATTGTCCAGCGCTCTCATGTCCCAGGGATGCGCGCTGCCGTCTCTGTAGAACCTGTGGACAAACATCATGTCGCTTACCGGGGGGTTCTCTCCATGATAACCCAGGGCTACTCCCATTCTCTCCGGTGGTATTGTGTCATCCCCATGGAGGCGCGCCTGCTTGGTTGCCTCGACGGTTGCCTCTATCATAAATTTAATCGGGCGCGGGGTATATTTCTCCAGGCGCCTTATGTCGATTTTACTGTTTGACGGCAGGCTCTTCATGATTATATCCAACGAGGGTTCTCGTTTTATCTCGCCTCCTATGCGGCAGGGCAGCCCAGTTGTGTCAAACGACTGGAGCATACTTATGCCTGAATGGCCTCTTCTGGCCCTATCAAAGCTCTCCGGGGCATTCGGCCCCAACGGCGTTACCATTCCGTAGCCCGTTATTACAACCCTGGACATCGCCTGTCTACCTCGCTGTTTATATTATTTTGTGCTCGTCCTGGGTCTTTTGAAGCCATTCTTTTATCAAATCGTCACCGTTTTTATAGACCGCCTCGGCACCACATGCGCCGCATACTATGTGCGTCTCATTCTCGGTCTTCCATGCCGATTTGCCGCAGCTTGGGCAGTCTTTCGGTAATGTATCCAGTATATCCATAATGCCCTTGGCCATTGAGCGAATGGTTATCATAGCCGGAAGGGCATCCATGTCCATGCCTGGCTCAAGGCTGTCAAAACCGGAGCCATCCTCTGCGGCATCAAGGCGAATCTTCATTAGTTTCACGGCCTTTTCCGTCAACCGGCCGTCGGCATCCAGGGCAGTACCTTCACCAAACATCTCCTCTATGTGCTCAATTATGAAGTGGCGGGCCATTTTTATCGAGAACGCCTGCTCTACCCGGTAGTTTATGTCCAGAAAATCAAGGGATTCCGCACCCAGGTCTTTTACAAGTGAGCTGTCGGCCTTTATCGTGGCCACGTCAATAGTCAGCGTCTCTGCCGCTGCCTTTTTCAACTCATCAATCACTCTGTCGTCGCTAATCAGCGCTTGTCTCATGTAGCTTTTCTCCTTGTAGTATTTATTATTAATACTGCTCAATGTTCAGGCATTTCTATGCAGTGAATTACTCAGTCCCCGGTCAACCACAATGGTCTGCCCTCTGATGCCGCGGCTTAATGGGCTGCAGAGAAACAACACCACATCGGCTATCTCCCCAGGGTCGACAAACAGGGCCTCAGGCACTCTCTCAATCCCATCGATAAACTGGCGAAGCACCTTAAAGGAGTCCGTCCTGACCATACCTCCTGATACCGCATTTACGGCAATCCCCCTTTTTGAGAGCGTCTCGGACAAGTCCCTTACGACTGCCTCCATAGCTGCCTTCATGCTCCCCAGCGGATAGGCCGGATTGTAGAAGCGGCTGCCGAGGCTTGATATGAATATGATGTGCTTGTCGTGCCCTGGTGTACGCTCCATGTATGGGAGTGCCTCCTGGACACAAAAAATATTGCCAAGATAGTTCGTCTCCACAAGGAGCCTGAGTTCTCTTTCGAGCAACCGTTCGATGGGTTTAAAGGGCGCCCTTGCCGCGTTTAATATGAGCACGTCAAGGCCTCCGAGGCCTTCTACCGCCTCGGAAAACAGTTTTTTCACAGAGTCCTTCTTAGAGATATCGCCAACGACAGGGACGGCATTGCGGCCCATTGCCATGATTTCGGCGGTTAGTTTTTTAGCCTGCTCTTCCGAGCGTCCACCCTGCTTGCTGAAGTTTATGGCCACGTCGGCGCCACTTAAGGCAAAGGCCGTGGCTATGGCGCTGCCTATCCCGCGCGAGCTTCCGGTTACCAGAACCTTTCGCGGGGACTTGATTGTCCCGTTTCCTATATCTTGTTTAAGCATATCTGGCGTCATTTAGCCACAGCATAGATTCTAACAAAATACTGCCGGTAGAATCAACACAAGGTTTCACCCCCAAGCTCCGACATAGGAATTTGCACCTATCGATATAAAGGGTTTTCGAGAGCATTTTTATCATTTACGATACCGGCAATCCCTTGTTAAGACTACTAAGCAATCATATCATCCTTATAAGCAATTAATATTACACGAATTCTCCTTTTTTAAACAAGCATATCCCTTTTTATGCCTGAGATTTGTTTTTTTCACCTTCTGCTTTAGCCATCCCATGAGTGGCTGAGTTCAAAATCTTCCCCCTGATCTCTTCAAAAATAGCCAGCTTTTTTATATCCACTGTCAGCCTTAATATTACTTTTCCGGCATGGCTCACTATACGCCCTGCAACTTGTATCATCTTTCAACGAAATGTTTTTATTGTATGTCTTTCCCACAACTCAGGGCACGACAGCCTTTTAAACCCAATAAAAAGGTTGTACGCTATTACTCCTATCCTGAAAAATACCGCGTTGGCATATGTCTGTCCACACGGCATTCGCTCCATCCCAAATCCACTCTTTAGCTCTTTGTTAAAATTCTCAGCATTCCCTCTCTCATTATGCCATCGGAAAATATCTATCATCCTCAAATAAATCTGCCTGCTTACGCAGCTCTCTCTTGATCACCGGATTTTTCGGTCTTGTTCATGCAATGTACAGCCTCTGCTATCTCAAAGCCACACCCTCTCACTGGCTCATACCACATCCCCTTGTCTATCGATTTTATAAGCTCTTTTGCCGCTTTATCATGGACTGCCGTTATCCCCCGCTTTACCACATCTTCTTCTAACTTGTTTATCAGCTCCGCCTGTGCCAATCCAGCAACAGGTACGCCTTTTTGGGGTGTCTTCACTGTTTTGTCTTCGTCTTTTGCCATATTTCAGCGCTTTTCAGGCAGCCTACAGGAATATTTCATATGATTTTTACAAACTTGCGTCTATGGCTGCTTCCCATGCCAAATATTATAGTATACACATCCGCTCTGCACACTCATTGAGAATTGCTGTTGTTTTCTTGTGTCCCGCCAAAATGATAATGTCCTAAAGCAGCAAAGTAAAAATGTCCTAAAGAGGGGCTATACTAACTTTCGTGAGAAAGGAGGAATAGATGGCCTGGAAGGACAGAATCGATATGAGTTTAAGAGATCTGAAGAGGTTAAAGACAATACAGATAGCGATAGACAGACGAATAACACAGAGTGAGGCGGCAATGATGCTTGGAGTGAGCGAGAGGCAGGTAAGACGGCTAATAAAGTCAGTAAGGGATGTTGGAGATGTGGGTATAGTTCACAAGGGGAGAGGACGGGCATCGAAGCGCAGAATGTCTGATGAGGTCAGGGAAAAGGTGATAGGGCTATATCGGGAAAAATATCATGATTTTGGCCCGACGCTTGCAGCAGAGAAGCTGTTGGAATTAGACGGAATCAAGATAAGCGATGAGACGCTCAGAGGATGTCTGATAGTTGTGGGTCTATGGCAGAAGAAGCATAAGAAATCGGTTCATCGGCGATGGAGGGTAAGGAAGGGATGTTTTGGGGAGATGGTGCAGATGGATGGAAGCCACCATGATTGGCTTGAAGGGAGGGGGCCAATGTTGGTATTTATGGGATACATAGATGATGCTACAGGGAAGATCTACGGCAGGTTTTACGATTACGAGGGCACGATGCCGGCGATGGATAGTTTCAAACGCTATGTGAAACGGAATGGATTACCCATGAGCGTTTACCTGGATAGGCATACGACATACAAATCCACCGGCAAGCTTACGCCGGAGGAAGAGTTTGAAGGAAAAACGAAGCCACTGAGCCAGTTTGAGAGGGCGCTTGAGGAGCTTGGAGTCGAGGTGATACATGCATACTCACCGCAGGCTAAGGGAAGGGTAGAGAGGCTATTTGGGGTGCTTCAGGATAGGCTGGTAAAAGAGATGCGTCTAAAGGGAATAAAGTCGAAGGATGAGGCCAATGAGTTTCTGAAAGGATATCTGCCTATATACAACAAGAGGTTCAGTGTGTGTCCGGCAGATGAGACCGATGTACATGTGAAACTGCCAAGGAACTTTAACATAGATAAACATCTCTGTATAAAAACACATCGAACTCTAAGGAACGACAACACGGTGGCACTCAACGGGAAACTTTATCAGGTAGAGGAGGCAACAAAGGCGAAGAAGGTAGTGGTTGAGGATAGGCTTGACAGCTCCATGCACATCATCGGCAACGGTAAAAACTTGAAGTATAAAGAGATAACAGTAAGACCGATTAAGAAGGCTACCGCCGACAGGAAGATAAATAGCCCAGTCGCTGTCGCAAATGACCACCCGTGGAGAAAACACCAGAAACAACTGAACAGAAAATGGATATGGGCCAATGCTTATTGAGACATTGGTTAGCCGACAACTTCGGCCTAAAGGACGGCTTATAAGGTAGATGATGGAAATGATTTACCACATATATGATATTTTGCCGGACACCGCCGTCCGCTCGTTGGCGGACTACCATAGGGCCACGGCGCTCATATGAGTCGTTATTTGGATACGGGATGTTTAGAGACATCAATGGCCGCCAATGAGACAAGACTGCGGCTCACTGATTTTATACCACACCATCATGACCGGCTGTGGGCTTATATTATTAACCCAATGGGACGTTTCTACTTTGGTAGGAATAGGACATTTCTACTTTGGCTTGACATGCTGTTGTTTTCTTGTTGACTTTTACAATATATTTGGTGTATGCTCATTAGCACAGACAGGCAGCTAAAGAAAACATAAGTAAAATTAAGAGGAGGCCGTATGATTACAAAGAACATGAAAAATTTTATGAACATGGCAAGCACGTTTGTTGAGAAGAACAAGGGTGGATGGGATCATGAGGCATGGTTGAGCTTCATCACCGATGTACAGAAAAGCGGAATGGAAATGTGTGACGACTCGAAGGCATGCGCCGGGGCAGTATTAGAGGCGATGCAGAAATATTACAAGACCACGATGGAAACAAAGGGCATGGAAAGCACGATGGCCGATGTATCAGACATAACGATTAAGTTTCTGAAGGACACCAAAGGCGTATGGAACAATCCCGAATGGGAAGCCTACCTGAAGGCAATGCAGGAGAAGGGCATTAAAATGAACGAGGAGACGAAGGCCTATCTAGGTACATTATTAGAGGCATCGAAGCAGTTAGCGTCCTCGGCCAGCATGCGTTAAGACGTATTGGTGGCTAAAGCCACAGTATAAAAGGCTGTCTGCCGTTACTGGTGGGCAGCTTTTTGTTTATAGATATGTCTGCTTAAGCATCCTTTCGACAGTCTCAGGATGGTTCGATTGTTATAGAAATCTCCTTACTTCTATGATTGCACTTTGGTTTGAGGCCGCTTTCCCGCAGCAAATCACACCCCGGAGACATCCAGCAAAGTCAACGTCCCATTGGCGTTTGCCGTAATTATCATGCCCGGCCTATCCGGCACATGCGCGATATACAAGGGAATCCACGGCAGCCTTATCGTATCGATTAACTTACCCGTCGCTATATCCCATTGCTTCAACGTCTTGTCGTATGAGCCGGATATCAGGCCGCTTCCATCTTGCGTTAGAATACATGTATAAACCCCGCCTTGATGGCCGGTAAAAGTACTAATAACCTCACCGGTTTTTATATCCCATTGCTTCAACGTCTCGTCGTATGAGCCGGATATCAGGCCGCTTCCATCTTTTGTAAATATACATGTTCTGACCCAGTCTTCATGTCCGGCAAAAGTCCTCATCTCTCGACATGTTTCTAAATCCCAAAGTTTTATAGTACTGTCCCCTGAAGCCGTAACCAGGGACTTACCATCCGACGACATCGCTAATGCGAGAATTGGGCCTGAGTGCTTAAAATTGGGCGAGCCGTAGAAGCCTTTAATGATTTTCCTGCGATTTTCGACGGCGATTGTCTTTTTGATCTCGCTTTCGTATGAGACATATTTTTCATAATACGTGAAGTTCGTATCAAAGGGTGAGCCAGCCCACTCGTATTGCAGGTATGACGTTATTCCTTTGGCGGCCTCTTGCAGGACAGCCTTTTGCTTAAGGCCAATTTGGCCTTCAAATATCTTCTCTTCAAGAATTATCTTGAGAAATGCCTCACGCTCGGCCTTAAATTTCAAATCCCAACCTTTCAGGTAGTCAAACAATTTATTGCGGCATAGTGGAATCAGAGAGTCGAAGCGCTTCCGCAGCTTCTCAGGTTCTTTATCATCAATATTTAAGACAATACCGGCGACATACTGATATGCCCATTCTGTTTTCGATAGAAGTCTGTCGATTTTGTTTCTTTCTTTTTCTTTGAGCGGGTCAGTCCCAAGTTTATTAATGACATAATGTGCGACTGCCTCGGTCTCCGACAAACACCGAAACGGCAGTGTCGAGACCTGCGAAGTATCCTTATAGAATGGCCTCATCACATCGAGAATTTCAGCGCCGGTCTTGTAATCATCCCCGGCGGCAATCGGCAGCGCCTCAAGGCTTTCCATCTTCTCACGAAACGGCACGTCAAACTTCCTGCCCTTGCCATCCCGCAGATAATGCGATACATAATGCCTGCCGGCAAGGAACTCCATCACCGTCGAATGTAAAAATATATAGTCTGTAGGCCCGGCCGGGATTAACAGGTGGTCTTTCTTAAATACAGAAATCCAGCCATCTACCAGACTTTCATTCTCACACCCATCGGGCGAAAGACATTCCAACAGATGCCCCCTTAATGTTTCCTCACTAAAAGTTCGCATCGAGGCCTTGCCCTCATTCACCTTATATAGCAGATCAAAGGCCAACGAGGAAAGCGCGTCATATCTGTCCCGAATTTCAGGGTTGTTCTCTAAAAAATCCTTTTTACCGGCATCCATAATAAACTCATACATATTTGTTGAAGATGCCTCTAATCGTCCGCGCTTTAACTCTTCCCATATGCGCTTAAGAATGAACTTCATAATAATGCCATAAGTCCGGCAGCGCATACCGAATTCTTTGAATGCCTCGTAGTAAAACAGTAGCAGCATGGCAGTAAGCGGAGTGCCACCGAGTTTTATGGCAGCTGAATTCCTCCAGATCTCGTTGTCGAATTTCTTGTACAACGTGGTTTCGGCGCCCCAGAAATGCCGGGCCATCGCTCGCATCTGCTCCATCGTGATAGGATTTACATAGAAAACCGGTTCCCTTAAATGTCCAATGTCCTGAAGCTCCGCAATCCTCGACGTGGCGTAGACAATGTTCTCTGCGGCGACATTTTCGCCTCTTTCGGCAGACGGGATGTCACGCATCAGCATTCGGCAGTATTCGATAACCGCGGCTCTTACCGCTTTTGATGGGGATTCGTCAAGGGCGTCTATGGCCACTATCAGCTCCTTTCTCTGCCACGCCTGAGACATCGCCTCTACAGTGCGTTTTACTATCTCCAGCTCTTCGCGCTTAAACACGGCAACCCGTGTGCCGGGATATAAGAACGCCGTTGTCAGAAAATATAAAATATCGGGTATTTTTACTAATGTGGCCCCTTGCACACCACCATTAGGAAAATCCGCCTCGTGCAAATCCCGGCAGTTTACGAACAGGATGTTGACGTCGAGATTTTGTTTAAAGGCCTGATAGGCGATGTATTTCAACATTGTGGTCTTACCGGCGCCGGGGAGTCCGAATATAAATCCCTTGTTAAAGCGCGCGAGGAATTCACTTGCCTTAATGGTCTTGTCGTCCCGCCGCTGACGGTACATTTCATCTTCGCGTAAGTGATCTTTCGCCAGTATCTGTCTTGAATCTTCATCATGCCATTGAATTTCATGCCGCCTTTCTTTATCGTGAGTCGCACTTAAATCTTCCGTCCCTGTAAAGAAATCCTTATCAAGCGAAAGGTCTATGAAATTATCTGCCATATCGATTTCACGGTAGAGCTTGGCGAAGATGGGAATGCGTATCGACTCCCCGTAGAGTTTCAAACGCATGGCCTTGTACTGGTCGCTAAGGGCTGCCTTTGTCTTGCCAACCTTAACCAGAGGGATAAGCCTGTAATAGGCCGTGGTATTGCCCATGAAATCAAAACCCTTGAGCGGCTCGTCCAATTGATGTTGCGAATACTTAATCTTAAAATCATCAAGATACGTACGGAGGCCGACGAAGAGTTCAGGCAGGACAACGACTTCCCATGTCTGGGCAAGTTTCTCCAGCCTGAATAATTTAATCGTCTCAGACCCGACGGGGTCTTTAGTCCCGCGTTTATCAATAGTAAAATGATAAAATCCGGCATTGGCCACCATCCTGAGCCTTAGTTCAAAACCATATTTATCTTCCACACACTGATCAACGAAGATCATACTAACCAGCTTCAAAAACTCCCTTGGCTGTTTACCAAAAAGTATAACGGCGTCGCCAATCGACTTGATAAACTCGAAACTACAGCTTTTGGCGGCCTTAGTTATTTCATCGTAATAGTAATTCACTAATTTGGACGTCTTTAAATCCCCGGCCTCAAGGCTCTGCGGCGTGAAGTCCACTATGTCAATGAAAACAAGAATACCCAGGTCCTGAACAACCTCATCCTTATCTTTTGGACGCAGCACATCAGCCAATTGCCTGAGCTGCATCGGAGAGAGTTTCTCCTTCAGGAGGACGCTCAACAGGGCTGCGCGATCTTTAATGGTAAAATCATCGCGGATTTTTAGCGCTTCGATAAATGCCTGCCTGTCCAAGTCGATATTGGATGACAGCGCGGTCTTTATGAAGGCATCGGCAAGTTTATTAAATGATTTTAAATCATCACTCACTGGATATTTATTATCCCTGATAATTGATGAGACAAGTTTCCTGATATATGAAATATAGGCAGGAATGTCGCCATTGTGATAATAAATACTTGCGATATTCTCAAGCACCAGGGAGGTAGCATCCAATTTTTCAGCCTTTTGAAAAAGCGAAAGAGCCTCTTTATATTTTCCTGAATTATATAGCGCCACTCCATAAGTAAAATTATAAGCAGGGTCTTTTTGAATCTTTTTACAGTGGCTTGGGGCCGCTTTCAGAATATCCATCGCCTCTGTGTAGAAACCCTGTTTAATTAAGAATTCTGCATATTGGATATATACCCTTTCGTCGTGAGGCTTCATATTCAGGAGTTGTTTAAAGATACTGTCTGCCTCCACGCTTTTGTTGTCATTAATGCACGTATCTATTCTTGAAAAATAATATGGCAGATCGTCTTTATTTATTTCTTTGATTTTCTCGGTTATTTCAACATACTGTCTGGCAAGTATAATGGACCCCAAAAACTGGACAACATGTTAAGTTACAGTAAGAGCAGAAAGATGGAGGTCCAAGGATACTATGAAGACGAAATATGCATCGGCATTTAAGGCAAAGGTA
>PEAC01000205.1 GCA_002753305.1 Nitrospirae bacterium MYbin6 | reverse complement strand
GGTTCACAGGCATACCCGGTAAAGGAGGCTGTCATCTCGGGCAATTTCCTTGATATGTTTAAAGATGTGGAGGCCGTTGGCAGTGACCTGAGATTTTACGGTAAAATAGGAAGCCCGTCCCTGTTGATAAGGCATATGGATGTAAGCGGCTGATAACGCGGCTGATACAATAATTTTGGAGGCAATGATGGATTATTTTTTAAATGAAGATCAGCAGATGATAAGAGATACTGCGCGCCAGATAGCAGAGAAGAGAATCGTCCCCGTCCGCGCGGAACTCGATGAGAAGGAGCAGTTCCCAACGGAGATAATAAAGGTACTGGCTCAGGCCGACATGTTCGGGCTGTTTATCCCGGAGGAATATGGCGGGCTAGGCAAGGGGGCCTTGGAGCTGTGTATTGCGGTTGAGGAACTAAGCAGGGCCTGCCTGGGGGTTTCGACAAGTTATGCCGCCAATGCCCTGGGGACGTATCCGATACTGCTTTTCGGCACAGAGGAACAAAAGAAGAAATATCTGCCCGATATAGCGTCTGGAAGAAAACTCGTGGCCTTTGGCCTTACGGAGGCCAATGCTGGCAGCGACGCGGCAGGCATCCAGACAACGGCCATAAAGAGCGGTACTGAGTACGTACTAAACGGTACGAAGCAGTGGATAACCAACGGCGGTGAGGCCGACATATATACGGTAATAGCAATGACGGACAAGTCCCGCGGCGCGCGCGGCGCGTCTGCCCTGATAGTGGAAAAAGGCACTCCCGGCTTTACGTTTGGAAAGAAGGAAAAGAAGATGGGCATAAGGGCCTCGGCCACCTGTGAACTCGTGTTTGACGAATGCCGTATCCCCAAGGACAATGTCCTGGGGCGCGACGGGATGGGCTTCATTGTGGCGATGAAGACACTTGACCAGTCAAGGACAGGTGTAGGGGCGCAGGGTGTCGGAGTAGCCCAGGGGGCCTTTGAGGAGGCCACGAACTTTGCCCGCGGCCGGATACAGTTTGAAAAACCAATAATAAGTTTTCAGGCCATTCAACACATGCTGGCCGACATGGCGATTCAGATAGAGGCGGCAAGGGCGCTGGTCTACAGTGTGGCGCGCTTCGTAGACAGCGGGGCGAAGGATATAACAAAGGCCTCGGCAATTGCCAAGACCTTTGCCACGGACGTTGCCATGAAGGTGGCGACCGATGCCCTTCAGGTGATGGGCGGCTCCGGGTACATGAGAGATTATCCACTGGAGAAGATGATGCGCGACGCCAAGATTCTCCAAATATACGAGGGCACGAACCAGATACAGAGAAACGTCATCTGCCAGGGCCTGATTAAAGAGTTTTCGAGGAACAAGTGAGAATGAAAATCATAGTGTGTATTAAGCAGGTACCCGACACAGCCGAGGTAAGGATAAACCCTGAGACAAATACATTGATAAGGGACGGGGTGCCAAGCATAATCAATCCCTATGATCTGAACGCCATAGAGGCGGCCCTCGGTATTAAGGAGATGATGAGCGCCGAAGTGACGGCACTGACAATGGGACCGCCTCAGGCCGAGGTTGCGTTGATGGACGCCGTTGCAATGGGGGCAGACGAGGCGGTATTGCTTACGGACAGGGCGTTTGCCGGATCTGATACATGGGCAACCGCGTATACCCTGGCGGCGGCGATACGATTCCTGGGTGCTGACATAATATTCTGCGGCAAACAGGCCATTGACGGAGACACAGCCCAGGTTGGCCCGGCGATTGCGGAGTTCATGGACATTCCCCATATATCGTACGTAAGCAGTATAACGTCTATATCGACAGAGGCCATAACTGTAAGGAGGCTGATGGATGAGGGCTATGACGTAGTGGAAGCGCCACTGCCGGTGCTGCTGACGGTGGTGAAGGAGCTGAATCAACCCAGAATGGCGTCATTAAAGGGGAAGATGCGGGCAAAGAAACTTGAGATTAAAAAACTGACCCATAAAGACCTCTCTCTGGATGAAAACAATCTTGGGCTGAAAGGCTCACCGACACAGGTGAAAAATATCTTTGCCCCGGAGACAAAAAAAGACAGGATAGTAATTGGCGGCACACCCGATGAGCAGACCGATGAGTTGATTTCAATATTAAAGGCGATTAAATGTATTTAATTCATATAATAATGCCAAAGGAGTACAAATGCAAATAAAGGTAGACAGGGAGCTATGCACGGGATGCCAGACATGTATTTCCTCGTGCCCTTATGACGCGATAATAATGGCTGAGAATGAGACAAAGGCCTTTATAAACGAGTACTGCCAGCTCTGCCGCGCGTGTATGAGCGCGTGCCCGGAGGGGGCGATAAAAGAACATGCCGATTCACTTGAGGAGGTTAAGCAGCAGGGGGACCTGGCCGACTATAAGGGTGTCCTCGTATTTGCCGAGCAAAGGGAAGGCCACACAGCCCATGTGGCGTTTGAGCTTATCTCTGCCGGTAGGAGGCTTGCCGACACGCTCTCAGTTGAACTGAGCGCGGCGCTGTTTGGCGCCGGTGAGGCAGAGGCCCTTGAGCTGATTAAATGGGGGGCCGATACGGTCTACCTGTGTGACGATAACGGCCTTACGAGATTTAATGACGAACCCTATTCAGAGCTGCTCTCAAAGCTAATAACGGAGCATAAGCCGGAGATAGTCCTGGCCGGGGCAACGGCGGTGGGGCGGTCATTCTTTCCGCGTGTTGCGGCACGCCTCCATGCGGGTCTGACGGCAGATTGCACCTCACTGGAGATAGAAAAGGAGACGCGCAACCTCTTGGCCATAAGGCCGGCCTTCGGTGGGAATATCATGGC
>PEAC01000204.1 GCA_002753305.1 Nitrospirae bacterium MYbin6 | reverse complement strand
TTGCCACGGCTATGACATAGAAAATCACCCCACCAACCAATAACCCTGTCACAGAGCCTTTAATCCCAAGCACCCCTCCATATAAATGTGGATCCGGCAATATAAATATCGACCCCAAAAGCCCCAGCACTATCCCGGGCAGCGTTATCACATCCGGTATTATCTGATAGTCTATGTCTATACAGGTTATCACTATAAGCATCGACATAAACATCATATAGTATATCGAATATGCAGTTAGGCCGAATTTCATGTAAACCAACACGTAGAAGATTCCATTTAGAAGCTCAACCACGGGGTATCTCAGCGAAATATGCGTCTTACAGCAGGCGCACCTGCCCATCAGGGCCAGATAACTGATAACCGGTATGTTCTGCCACGGCCTTACTTTCTTGCCGCAGTTCGGGCAGCTTGATGGCGGCGTTACGATGGATAGCCCCCTGGGAAGCCTGTATATGCACACATTTAAGAATGAGCCTACTATCAGGCCAACGGCGGCTGTTAATACGTAATATGGCGGCAGGGCTGCTGTCATCCCTCGGCCGAGATTATCTCTCCAGCCTCTTTCTTTAATTCCTCTATGTGCCTGTCTATGGAGGAAATCTCCCTGATTGCCTGCTGAACCTTGTGGTGGTTGTATATGTCCGTCGTCCTGTTGGAATTCAGCTCGTAGGCCTTTTTCCCTATCGATTTAAACAGTTCTTCTTTTTCTTTTTCGAGGTTGTCTATTTTCGCCAGCATCTTGATGAAAGACACCTCAAGCGCCAGGCGCTCGCTCACAATGGCGGCAAACCACTGGAGCCTCTCCATGCCGCGCTCAAAGTCCCTTTTTATCTTGTTCCACATGTGTTTGCCTGCAACAAAACTGTCTAACGAAGTAAGACAGTCTTCTTATGTGTCTCCACCTTCTGCTTCCCCTTCTCCTTCCTGTCTTTCCTGGAGGATCTCGTCAATGGATTTGTCGGACTTGTCCTGCCTGATCTTTGCATACCTAGATTCGCTTATTATGTCAATGTCCCAGCCGGTCAGCTTCATCGCCAGCTTGACGTTTTGGCCCTTTTTCCCTATGGCGATGGAAAGCTGCGAGTCCTCAACGACTACCATTGCGGTCTTATCCTCTTCGTTTATGCCGATTTTGTCTACATCGGCAGGGGTCAGCGCCCTTGCTATGTAGAGCCTCGTGTCTGGCGTCCAGTGGATTATGTCTATTCGCTCGCCCCTTAGTTCACGCACAATCGCCTGTACCCGTGTGCCTTTCATCCCTACACACGCACCAATCGGGTCAATTGAGGAGTCCTTTGTGAAGACGGCAATTTTTGTCCTCTCACCCGGCTCCCTTACTACATCTTTTATCTGGACTATGTTGTCGCTGATTTCGGGGACTTCCATTTTAAACAACGCGGCGACAAAGTTCGTCGATATCCTCGACAGCACTATCTGCGGGCCTTTATTCGTCGTATTGACCATCTCTATATATGCCCTGATGATGTCTCCGTTTTTAAAGTGTTCGCGCTGCAGCGTCTCCTTTACCGGCAGGATGGCCTCCGCCTTGCCTATGCTGACGTTGTATGACATTCTGTCCTTTCTGATTATCGTACCCGAGACGATTGTGCCCACTTTATTGGCAAACTTATCATAAATTACGTCTCTCTCGGCCTCGCGCACCTTCTGCATTATCACCTGTTTGGCCGTTTGCGCGGCTATGCGGCCAAAATCCTTTATGTCGAGCGGCTCATTCACCGTAGACCCAAGTGAGGCATCCGGCGAAATTAACATGGCATCCTCTAAAGATACCTCCGCTTGCCTGTCTACCACCGTATCAACAACCGATCTTATCTTAAATACGCTGACTTCATAGTCAATAGGGCTGATGGTCAGGCCTATATTTTCGAACTTTGTAAACTTACGCTTGACCGCGGTTAACATCGCGGACTCAATCGTAGTCCTTAGCGTGTCCCTGGAGATACCTTTCTCATGGCTTATCTGATCTATAATGTAGCGCAGCTCTTTGCTCATCTTGCCTCAATCTCCAGTCTTGCCCTCGATATATCCATAAACTTTATCTCGATCAATCCCTTAGCGTTCTCAAGCGAAACCGCATCCTCCGTAACGGATATAATCCTTCCGGTGAGGCTGGTGTCTTTGCCATTTGCCGCCGCGGCGGCGGTCTTTGCCACGACCTTAGCTAATTTGCCGATATGTTTTATATAATCTTCCCTGTTTCTTAGCGGCCTGTCTATGCCGGGTGATGTTACCTCAAGCGTATATCCACCCTTCAGAATGCCCTCGACATCCAATTTAGCGCTCAGGTCCCTGCTCACGCCTTCACAGTCGGCTACTGCTACGGCCGGGTCTTTGTCTATCGTCACTTTCAATATCTTTCTGGCTCCCTGTCCTTTCAGCTCAATACCAAACAGCTCGACAGCCCTCTGGTCGGCTGCCTCCCTGGCTATGGCCTCAAGGCGTCTCATAATCTCCATGCTCATAAAATAAATCCCATGCCCATAAAACAAAAGAGTGGGTTATTCCCACTCCTTTAATGGCAAATCTATCACTCTCAAATATTATATCTTTACTTTTCATTAAAAGTCAACCACTTTTACAATAGCCATTGGCGGCAGCGCCTGTTTTTAATTCATAGAACACATATGCTAAAAAAACGCTTGACAAATGCTATACAATTGTATATTATAAATGTATGTTGCTTTGTGTATATAATAACACCATGAAACTAACAGATAAGCAGGCACGCGTGCTGGAGTTCATAAAAGAGCACCTGTCACTAAAGGGCTACCCGCCCACGATAAGGGAGATTTGCAAGTGCT
>PEAC01000028.1:4375-31325 GCA_002753305.1 Nitrospirae bacterium MYbin6 | reverse complement strand
GGTAATGGTATTCATCTACGGCGGGGCGTTTATATTTGGCACTTCATCATCTCCTATGTATGACGGGGCGTATCTTGCGTCCCAGCAAAACGTAGTGTTAGTAACCTTTAATTACCGCGTCGGCGCGTTTGGATTCCTCAAGTATGGCTCGACGGTCAATGGCAATTTTGGGATTTTAGACCAGCAGCTTGCCCTTCAATGGGTACAAAACAACATAGGGCAGTTTGGCGGCGACCCGGCAAAGGTGACAATCTTTGGCGAGAGCGCCGGGGCCATGTCAGTCGGAATACATCTGACGGCGGCCCCTAACAGTGCGTCGCTCTTCAGGGCAGGCATCATGGAGAGCAACCCTTTTGGAATGCCATACAAGTCCCCGGATCAGGCTCAGGGCATTAGTAATAATCTAGCTATCGCACTGGGGTGCCTGCATACCGATGCTGCTAAAAATCTTGAGTGTATGAGGGCGCAACCGATGGCAAACGTGTACAAGAATTCAATAAACCCAGCAGTTGTAGGACCGCCAATGGCCCTGCACGGCATAGTAGACAGCCTTCCCTGGGCGCCGATTATAGATGGAACAGTAATCACACAGGAACCTATCTTAGCCATTAAACAAGGGAAACTGACAAAACCGGTTATACTAGGAACCAATAAAAACGAAGGTACGTTGTTTGCGCTTGGAATACAGGCCATAGCAGATAAAGTCTCCAAAGACGGTTTGACCTGTCAGGAATACAATACGTTACTTGAGATATGGTTTGGGGCGTATGCCCTGGTAATAAATAAAATCCCGGCATACGCGTGCAACTCCACTAACGTTGTTGACCAGTTGAGCAACCTTATGACTGATTATATATTTCACTGTGCAAACATGTATGTGGCAAAACAGGCCAGCGCCACAAACAGCAATGTGTACGCCTATGGTTTTGAGGTAATTCCTTCGTTTTTTGCCCTTGACAAACTAGCGCCCGCGTGTGCTAATCAGTCATGCCATACTGCCGAGTTGCCTTTTGTATTTAATTCGGCTGCACAGACAGGACATACCTTTACCGCGGCAGAACAGGTAGTAGCCAACGAGATGGGGACATACTGGGCAAATCTTGCGAAGAACCTGACACCTGCAAGCAGCACATACCCATCGTGGCCAGCATTTTCTAGCAATAAGAGTGTCTTTCTGTTCAACACAAACAGCCAGAGCACCATACAAAACCCAATAATTCCGATTTGTGACTTCTGGGATGTAATTGGCTATAACCATGGCGGTGTAACCAGCAATTAAGTTATGAACGAACATACGTAAGAGATAAGCGCGTCCACCGGTGTGAGCCGCAAAGACCCTTAAGGGGTTTGCACCGCTGGACGCCATGGTTTGACATTAAACTACAAGAGAGAAACCCTGAAGAAATATCCCATAGATTTATGTATATATGGAACAGATTACCAATAAATGGGTATAGATTCCATATAATTAAAATGCGCCCGGAATAATATCTCGTAATAACAATGAGTTGTAAGCTTTGATTTCTGGCATGATATTTGCGATATATATTGTGTGCCAGTTGTATGGACTATATGTCTAAGGAGATGAATGCTATGTGACATATAGGCGATGTCCTGAACGATGTATGATTATGGCATTGTGGTGTAAACTGTTTAATGCAATGTCTACGGAGGTTGTTCTGCCGTACATTGTTATATTATAGTAAACTAATTATTTAAAGGAGTGTTGATAATGACACATGAAGAAGACAAATTTTACAAAATTAATACACCGTCTCAATCTCATATTAATACCATCGCATCCAATCTAAGCAGCGAAGATGTTGGATTTCGTAAAATTATAAAATTGGTATTTAATCCTTTAAAAGCAGTTTATAACGACATAAAAACAAAACCTACGTCATTATCGAATGTAAAGATAGACTATGTTGCAAATTATTTTTACAATCATTGTTATATACCACCTACCTTTCACAGAGGGATATCAGGTGAAACCATCGGCCTTGATAAAATATACAAGGATATATCTACTTTTGATGAAGATAGTGGTAAAAATAAAATATTTTATCTATTGGGAGATGTTGGCTCAGGTAAGACAACCGCCATTAACTATTTAATAAGTAAGATGCTTCGTAAAGATGTTGATAGTAATAAAATTATATTTGTACGTATTGATTTAGAAGAGCATTTTGGAGGAAGTCCTGATGCAAATAAATTTACTGAAATATGGCTATTTAAGTGCATATTTATAAAATTACTAAAAGTGCTTGAAAAAAACATAATTATTTATCCCGGGACTCCTGAAGCGGATCTCCTTAAAACAATTAGAGGTGAATTAAATAGTAAAAGTATTGATGTAATCCCTGCTGCAATGTATCTGGAGAATTTCTTTCGCAAAATACGGATAAATTCAAATAGACGACTATTGTTGATTATTGACAATATTGATTATATATGCCATAAAAATGATAGAGATTTGTTTAGAAGTGATTTGGACACCGGAGAGCAGACCTTATATGAAGGAATAACTAATCTTGTTAGAAAACTTACACATGATCATGAATTTGGCCGACTTGGCAATATCCTTCTTGTAATGAGAAATGAGAGCTATCATATACTAACAGAAATGCCACGTTTTTCATTGCCGGCAATTCTTACTGATGATCTAGTCGATGCATATACTATCAAGACATTAGATTGGAAAGATGTACTATCTTCTCGCTACAAACTCTATGAACATATAACCGGGTATGAAAAGGGTTCAGCCGTAAAATTTAAATATGCCAATCTTTTGGATGTAATAAAAAAAGATATAACTGCATCGTCTGGCTCTGATAGCGTAATTCTGATCGACCATCTCAAGAATCTAACAAATCATAGTCTGAGAGATATGATGATGTTTTTTACACAGTATGCGTGGTCTGGTGGTAAGGATAAGAACAATAACAATACATTACGTTTTATTCATCAATATCCTGTTGGGTTATTAACATACATGCTTGGTGGCAAATGTTTATTCCATCAATTCCTTTCATAATTTCCTAATATATATCTTGTTATCAAGAGAAGTAATAATGCTAATGATTTAATATCAGTAGGATCAGAGCATCCCCACACATATTGGTTAAAAAGGCTGATAGTTGAGTTCATTAACAAAGAAGGAAGTACATGGCCAAGCGCTATCATGTCTGTTTTTTATAATAATGGTAAGGGCTATAAAGAAAATATTATAAGGGAGTGTTTAGGAAGTTTGTCTGATGCACCATGCTCAAACATGATTAGAGTTAATAGAGCTGTAAGCTATGATTTACAGCATGTTCAAATAGCCAATTTAACCTTGAATGAACGTGGCAAACATTGTTTAAAACATGTATTTGACAGATTTTTCTATATGCAATTGATCGTTGATGATTTCTTATTGCCTATTCCAAGGATTAAAATAATAGAAGAGACTTTTAATGTACAAACTGAGCCAATAGATTATAGGTATGTAGTGCTCCCTGTAGATAAATACATGAAACATGCCAGGAAAATGGTTCATAAAAAAGCATTTAAAGTATTATATTTCATGCAGATATTAAAGGCATCACTTAAAATAGAGCAGATATGTTATCCAGGGGTTTTTGAGAATTTAACAACAACCAACGTTGAAATACCAGATCCAATAGGCATAGAACATGGTATAATTAATGAACTCAGAATTCTTAACTCTGTATTCAATGATTTATTTGATGTTAACACTATCGTAAATAGAGCACACTCTATATATGATGATATATACAGTTATCTTTTAAAAGCATATACTGCAGGTATAAAATATAACAATGATAATAATAAATAATAAACATTTCTTTACTGTATGGATGTCGAAGGGGTATCACGCATGTGTGCTATTCTTATGTTGCATCTCAGTTTTGTCTATTGTGCCCACAGAAAACCTTTATGCCGAAGTACAGCAACAACCTAAAGACAACTATGGTATTTACCCTATGGCCAATAACTTGTCATCAGGCGAAGACTTGAAAGTGCTTTTAATACTACCGAAATCAGATGAAAAGATGAAAAGGTGGTCATTATACTATGGTACTGGTGATAAACCTATTGGCGAAGGAGTCCTAAAAGACCAGAGTGAGATTGTATATATAAAAAAGAAAGCTATGTCAAAAGGTAAATACCAATTATTGTTGATAATTAAAGATGAAAAGGCCGCACCTGTACAAATTAAATCAACACAAATAATTGTAAATAACACTTGGTTTTCAGATTTAATTGTAAAGTCAACAACAAATAATATTGGATCACTTATGGGTTTTATCTTGGGTTTATTAGCTGTACCAATATCTACTACAATAACAAATAAAATGAAGCGTTTAGAAGAGGATAAAGTATCAAAAGAAAAACTAAAAAGTACAATGTTGCTGTTTATTGATGATTTCATAAAAGACGTTACTTTACAAAAAAGTCAAATAGATATACCAGAGTGGATGAAATCAGGTGAATGGATAGTTTATCTTGCAAATGAGCCTTATATGACTATTGTTTCTCAGATTAAAAAGTATCAAGAATCCTGGATAGCTAAAATTGTAGACCCACAAGAAATAATTACAGGATTGCAAGAGATAAAGGATAAATTATCAAAATAAATGTAAAACAATATCAAGCTGACAAGGCAAGATGAGCACAGCACATAAAACATTAAAATGTATTTCAATAAAAATATCTTATAATATTGTGCAATTGTATGAAAAGCCTATTATAATTTACAGAAGATAAGAAACATCCTTTGCTAATTTAGTATGTGCTCCATGTAAGGTGGCAGGTGCATAAGGACTTTTGATGTCCTCATCGGCAAGCAGGAGTTCTTTTAACATCAGGTCGATAGAGGTTGCTATGTTTAATAAATCTTTGGGTTGATCAATACCATCCATAAGTCTGTCTATTATATTTGACAGTACTTCATGGCCTATTATTCTAAGCTGCCCTGGTAGTTCTGGTCTGGACAATGGAAATATCTTATCACGTAACAACAACGCACGAGCTATGTGAGATGCCACCATCAGATACTCTTCCCCGGCATTATCCCATGCAGCGTCAAATAATAGTTGTGACGCAATGGACCGGCTTTTTTCGGCATGCCTGAGTTTCAGCCGCCAATCAGGCCAAATGTCAATACCGTCATTGTTTTTTATAGTATTCCACCACCCGGTATCATCCACCAATACCTTACCGTAGCGCATGGCCCAATGCCGGAAATCGTTCCCGTTATTAAGCTTGTCAATAAACTCCTTTCTTGTATCAAAGAGAATGTGAATATTAAGAGGTACCTTCCACCTGTTAATTCGTCTGGGAGTTATTACGAAAAAATCCATGTCGCTGCGCCATGTCTGCGTGTTTCGTGCGTATGAACCCACTAAAACCACCGACGCCTTTTTATCCACACTCAACAGTCTAAGCTGTGTGATTATCTCGCCTGGATATGTATTACTTTGATTCTTCATCTAAATATTCGTCACTTCATGCTCTTATTATAATAAGTTTTATGAGTTAAGGCAAGCCCGTATATAACCATCCTGAGGCTGTCGGAAGGATATCCTCTGGCCACTTGCAAAATTTCTTACAAAATGGCATACTTCGGGTATGAGTGTTTTTATTGGATAAATGCTTTGACCGTTGGACACAATACAAATTATGGGCATTGATAGCGACATTGACAATAGGACTAAGATTGATAGCTTTAAGCGCATCTTAAACGCCTCCAGCAGGGTTACCGGCTTTACCGGCGCGGGTATCAGTACGGAGTCCGGCATTGCCGATTATCGCAGCAAGGGCGGCATTTGGGATAGGTTTCAGCCCGTATATTTCGATGAGTTTCTCTCTGACCCCGCAAAACGCCTCCTCTACTGGCAGCGTAAGGTTGAACTCTGGGACGGCATTAAAAATGCTCAACCTAATTCAGGGCATTACTTCTTTAAACGCCTCCACGACTCAGGAAAACTCTTTGGCCTTATCACCCAGAACATCGACGGCCTACACGAAAAAAGCGGTATTCCTAAAGATAAACTCGTCAACATTCACGGCACTAATCTTGAGGTTATCTGCCTCCAATGCGGCAGGCTGACAGACGCCCACGAGGTGTTCGACTCTTTAGACCTCTCAGTAGGTGTGCCTTTATGCGCAATCTGCGGAGGGCTGCTTAAACCTAACACCATATCCTTCGGCCAGGAACTCAACCCCGCAGACATCGAAAGGGCTACAGGGTTTCTCAACTGTGAACTTATGATTGCCGCCGGCTCGACACTCGTCGTTCATCCGGCCGCCTCTTTCCCCATGATTGCTAAACATAACGGCGCTAAACTCGCCATTATTACCCTGTCTGAGACGCCGCTTGATTCTTACGCCGATTTTGTCTTTAACATGAAACTTGGTGAGTTCGTTAAGCTTATAGGCACGTGACTACTTTTTATTCGATTCCCTTTCGATAATCGTCTTAGCGGTTGAGGTGCGTATCTCGTCCATCACCTCTTTCAGCGCGGCGCTGAGGCCCGCGGCAAGGGCCGTGTAGTCGCTTCCATCAAGCCTTACCTTTTTCGAGTACGCGTTGTGGTATATGTTTTCCCCTTCCGGTGACAGCAGGTCCGCATCAAGCGCCAATATGCCATACGAGGCCGCACCCTCGTCATATTGCTCAAACCGCGTCAGATTCGTCTTAAGCGAATAGAAGTTACTCTTCGCTATCGCAGAAATTCTTATGTCCTTGAAAAACCCTACCGAATATAACGCCTTCCTCAGCTCCTCGGCAACCATCATTGAAGGCGGAGATTGCCACTTCGAGTACTTCATTATTGTCAGCGAATAGGGGGATGTCCTCACAGCCATAAAGGGCTGAGTTAGATACTTCGGTGAGTCCACTACGATTACTATCGGAATATCCGGCTTCAGCTCAGTCCTGGTTATCTCGAAATAAATGTCGAGGCTGTATATCTTCGTATCCGGCATCGTCGCGCACGACAATAGTACTGTTAGGGTTGCGACACATGCCAGTATCATAAACATCGTCTTTTTCTTATTCATTTTCCTTGTCCTTATATAAGATGCTCCAGGGTTTGGTTTTGATTTCCTGCAGGACGCCTTGCAGTTCCTCTAACGTCGCGTTTGTGTTCTTGATAAGTTCAGTTATGTTTTGCGATTGGTCTTCTATTACGTTACCAACGGACTTTGATGTCTTTGTCATGGAGTTGGCAGTCTTTTCAATTGCCTTGACCATATCTCCAATCCTGCGGATTTCCTCTGTAACCGTCTTTAGCAGCGTTCCGATTTCACCCTTGTTGCCCTTTAATATCTCACTCAGTTCTTTCAGGACGGTCTCCATTTCCGAAAATGTACCTGTCAGTGAGCGAGAGATATTCTGAATCTCGGCCCTGGCAGTTATGACGGCCTTGTCCGTGTTGACGAGGATATTTTCGACGTGCTTCCTGTTTTGATCGCTGAATACGGCATCGACGTCAACCAGCAGCTTATCCAGGGACTCTGTCGCCTTGGCCAGCTTTATCAGCAAATCCCCAAACTGAACACTCTCCGCAGAGGGGATAGTCGCACCCGGCTCTATCTTTACCTCGGCAACATCACCTAGTGAAAGCCCCATGTAGATTTCCCCCACAAACCCTATCTGGGAGATTATTGCCGTCGTCCCCTTGTAGAATTTTGTACCTTTGTCAATGCCCAGGACTATGGTCAGTGGTTCTTTGGCCGTGTCTGGGACGATTATATTTACTACCTTGCCGACCCTCATACCTCCTAATCTTACCTGTGAACCTATGTCAATGCCGGCAACGTCCTTGAGTTTTACGTAATACAGGTCGTATTTGCTGCTAAACTGCCCACCCCCTACCAGCACTACAAATATGCTGATAACCGCCAGCGTCGTTACTATTATGACGCCTGCCTTTATTTCTTCTTTAATATATGATGATGCCATTTATTTTTAGGTTTCCAGAATTATAGGTGCTATTCTAACATAACGCCGAATTATTTTAACAAGGCTCCTCCAACAAAAATCACCCGCTGCATAAAATATTTGTAGTATTTGGACAAAATTATTGCTATAATTAATAACTGTGAGATTACAAGCGCCGTTACACGATAAACTGTTGGCCTCTAAGACAATTCTGCTGCTCAGAGATAAAATAACAGAAGGCGGCAGAATCAGCAAGGACGAGGCCTTTGGGCTTGTCTTAGCAGAGGGTCCTGCATTATTTGAACTACTCTTTGCGGCTAATTCCATAAGGGATTTCTTCAGAGAAGACACCATAAGCCTATGTTCAATCCTGAATGCGAGGTCCGGCGGATGTACGGAGGACTGCGCATTCTGTGCCCAGTCATCAATAAGTGCCGCACCTGCCGGCAAATACCCGCTGAAACCACTGTCAATAGTCAAAAAAGCTGCCGAAGCGGCACGCCAACATAAGTCGAAACACTTCTGTGTTGTCACAGGGGGCAGAGATGTCTCAGACAAAGACCTCGGAAAGATTGCCGCTATGGTCGAGGCCATCAGGGAGGCGGGGCTTTTGCCCTGCGCCACACTTGGGTTTATCAAGGCCGGGCAGCTGCGCACACTTATAGACGCGGGCCTCAGCCGATACCACCATAACATTGAGACATCCGCTGCATTTTTCCCCGATATCTGCACCACCCATTCATTTGAAGACAAGCTAAGAACTATTGAGACGGTAATTGCCTCGGGATGCTCACTCTGCTCCGGTGGGATTTTCGGCATGGGCGAGTCATGGGCAGACAGGCTTGATATGGCATTTTTACTGAGAGACCTCGACGTAGATTCCGTGCCGATTAACTTTCTCATGCCTATAGAGGGTACTAAGATGGCTGAAACATATAAAACACCCCTTACCGCCCTTGAGGCCCTGAAGATAATCGCCATATACAGATTCATCCTCCCCACCAAGGAAATCAGGATATGCGGGGGCAGGCTCCATACACTTGGGCAGTTGAATTCACTTATATTTATGGCCGGCGCCGATGGGCTTCTTATCGGCAACTATCTTACCACGCCGGGAAGGGCGGAGGCCGATGACCTGGAGTTAATCGACGCCCTGGGCCTGAAGGCCTGAGAATATGGCTGGCACATTCACACAGGACCATGACGCCGCCACAGCGCTTTACAGCATTAGAATGAGGGCCTCTCTCAATGGGCTCCATATCTCCGGGGCCGAGGGTATTTACAATGAAACCCTTATCTTAAACAACTCTCAGTCTCTTCTTCAGAGGGCGCTAAACCATTCGCGCGGCACCCCCGACAGCATTACGTTAACTATTGAGAGAATCGACGCCATGAAAATAAGGAAAATACCATCCCTCCCAATATACACATGCACAGTTAACAGCGAAAAGGACGCGCGCACCGCCATCCACTCATTGCTAAACCATGCGGGTGTCGGCACTAAGGCGGCCTTCTCTGCCCTGAATCTAATCGAATCAGATATGCCGTTAAGTGGGGCGGCCCTGGTTGACGCCCTCACAGGCAAGAGGCTCGATACAGAGGCCCACGGGGGCATCAGGGTAAGCAGGCTTGGTATAGAAGATACAGCCCTTGAGAATTTTCAGGAAACTGCCAGTTACGGCGTCCACAACACCTATCGCGTAATTGAGGCCGTTATGCTTGCCTCAAAGACTGCCTCATACCCTGGGGTAATCGCCGAGGTCTGTATCTCCGACAATCCCGAATATACGACGGGATACGTCAGCAGCCAGGGCCTGGGCTACGTAAGGATTCCCCATATCAAACACGAAGGAGACGCAAGAGGCGGCCGCGTATATTTTATCGATAGCCGGGTGGACGTTAATTCCCTTACAAAATATCTTCAGCACACCCCGGTTATGATTGATAAATTCGGTGGGAATAATGGTATAAAGGATTTAAGTGAGCTTATCGGTACTGATAATAGTTAATCCAAAGGCAGGGACTTACTCAAAAGGCCGGCTCGACACGGCCATAAGGACATTTAAAGCGGCCGGCTATAGGGTCGATATATATTTTACATCTAAAACCGGAGATGCAGGGGCTAAAACAAAAGAGGCCGTCGCAGCACTTAACAAAGAGGCATACTCCATGATAGTCTCGGCAGGCGGTGATGGCACGATTAACGAGGTGGCCAATGGGGCGGCGTTTTCTGAGACGCCGGTAAGTGTGCTACCCTTTGGCACGTCCAGTGTGTTGTGCAAAGACCTGGGAATAAAGGACGACATCGAAGTTGCCGTCAGAAAAATTATATCCGGCACAACATACAACGTATCATTGGGGACAATAAAGACGATGCCTGCTGAACAAACCTCCCCCCCGATTACAAGGTATTTTGTCGGGATGGCCGGCGTGGGGTTCGACGCTGAGGCGGTCTACGGGGTCAACAAGGGTATTAAGGCATATGCCGGGGTTGGCGCCTATATCTTAAGCGGAATTAATTGTCTGCTTAATTTGAATTCCGATAAGATAAAAATGGCCATAGACGGTGATTTTATTACGTGTAATACGGTTATAATAAGTAATGGCACGCGTTATGGCGGAGATATTAATCTGGCCCCAAGGGCCGATGTGAGAAGTCCGGTACTCTATGCCACTATTTTTCAATATTCGGACAGGTTAGAGCTGATTGCGGCTGTTGGGGAGGTTTTACTTGGCAGGCATGTTTTGGTAAAATCCAGGTATGCCAGGCAAATCGGCTTTAGCTCAATGAAGATAGAGGATAGTGGCTTCCATGTCCATGTCGACGGGGATTACTTTGGAAGGACGCCGATAGAGGTTGGCAGCGTTGAAAATGCACTGAGGCTTATTTACTGAAAGTAATTATGGATAAGACACTGATAATCATACCGGCCTTTAATGAGGAGAAATCCATAGGGACGGTGATAGGGAAAATTCGGCAGGCCTCTCCTGCCATGGATGTCCTTGTCGTAAGCGACGGCTCAACTGACAATACAGTGGGCATTTCCCGCGGCTTAGGGGCAGATGTCATCAGCCACGCATTTAATCTTGGATATGGCGGGGCGCTTCAGTCCGGCTTCAGATTTGCCTTAAAGAAAAACTACGACACTGTGATAACGATGGACGCCGACGGCCAGCACGACCCGGCCTATATAGAGGCCCTTCTGGCGGCGAGAGCTGAGTACAATGCAAACGTTGTAATAGGAACTCGCTTCATAGGCGGCCAATACAAGGCAGGGATTCTGAAAAGTGTGGGGATTTACATTTTCTCTACAATAATTCGCCTCTACACGGGGAAGCGGATAACGGACCCGACATCGGGGTTTCAACTCCTTGACAAGGCCGTGTTTAGTTACCTGTCTTATGGGGACAATTTCCCCCTGGACTATCCCGATGCCAATATGATTATGCTTTTACATAAGAAAAAATTTACAATAGTAGAGACACCCGTAAAGATGGCCACACGGGCAGACGGTGTATCAATGCACAGCGGGATAAAACCGCTGATATATATGGTAAGGATGTTTCTTGCGATAATTATGGTCATACTAAGGAAGGACTGATAAAATGCCGGCACGTGGAGCGTATTAGGATATGTCATTTGGGACACGCGTATTAATTATTCTTACGGGGCTGTTTGTATTTTTCATAATATTCGAGCTGGTACGCAGAAAAAAATTCAGAGAAGACCTGTCGATTCTATGGTTTGCGGTCGGGTTTCTGATAATATGCGGGGCATTTGCCGATACGCTGATAAATGCGTTGGCGCGGTTTCTGGGTGTGGGCTATCCTCCGATTATGATAATTATCTTTCTGATTCTTATTCTTATCGTATCGCTTATGTATTTTTCCATGCTGAT
Source organism: Nitrospirae bacterium MYbin6 (assembly GCA_002753305.1). Classification (GTDB taxonomy): domain Bacteria; phylum Nitrospirota; class Thermodesulfovibrionia; order Thermodesulfovibrionales; family Magnetobacteriaceae; genus Magnetominusculus. Next base: position 19,472 of record PEAC01000028.1, on the reverse strand, counting down.
TTCCGAACTTAAAAGCAGGATTAAAGAGCTTACGCAAAAAATTGCCTTTATCGAATATGAACTCGACAAGGAGAAATAATTGAGGGGGATATGGCCGTTTAACATGAAGTACCTTGAGCATCTGAATATATTAAATATATCTCTCATCCTTATAATCCTGCTTATGGCCGGGTACGAATACTATGATGCCAGAAAGAAGGAACCCATCAGGGTATCTCCAAGCAAGAACATGAGACTTGATACAGCGGAGGTAAAACTCGACGACACGAGAAAAAAACTCCTCGCCAGGGGCGACTACATGGTAGTGGCCGAGAAAAATGTCTTTCATCCGGAAAGAAAACCTACAAAATCCCAGCCAGATGCCCCTCCGCCGGAGTTCATCGTATATGGCACAATCGTCGGCGCTACAAAAATCGCATTCGTAGAAGATAAAAAGAATCCCTACAGTACCCAGGGCAGAGGCCAGAGGCAGCGCATGCTCCACGAAGGAGACACTGTCAGCGGTTATAAGGTCAGTAAAATCACAACTGAAGACGTCGAGTTCACACAAAACGACAATAAACTAACCGTAAGGGTAATCGACTCCGCAAAGAAAAAGACAAGGCAGGCTGTCGATTCGACAAAGACAGCAACGGCAACGCCAGCCCCCGCACAGATGCCTTCGCCCGGGCCGCCACTGCCTCCGATGCCGGCCATGCCACAACCGTCCATGCCGCAGCCAACACTCCCCATGCCGGTGCCGCCACAGGCCCCGGCATCGAAACCTCCACACACTCTAATGGCGCCAACCCCGGCACGCTGATTTGCCTGAGGATGTCTTACAAATATATATGTTTATAGTGTATAGACTAATTTGAATGGATTTGGTATAATTCTATTAATAATACGGCAACAACAAGGACTGACCTGAAGATGCCGTTAAAGAGAAGATGTCTTATAATAAAAACCTTTTAATACAATTGAGCTATAAGCCGCCATCGAACCGGACAGCAGCCGTGTTGAAGCTGAATGGACTGGCATTGGGCGCTGACATTGAGAAACGGCACAATGTGGCTTGAAATAATATTAATATTCGCCTTTATACTATTTAACGGCCTATTCTCGGCATCGGAGATTGCCGTCATCACCTCTCGAAAGTCCATGATAGAGACATTACTCAAAGAAGGCAGCGCCAATGCGAAATCCCTCATAGAACTGAAGGAAAACCCCGACAGATTCCTTGCCACTATACAAATCGGCGTTACCATAGGGGGTTCCGTCTCCTCGGCCCTTGGCGGTGCTATGGCAATCGAGGTGATTAAGCCGATACTTGCCTCTATTCCCATAAGATTTATTTCCCTGTCTGCCGAACTCCTTGCGATGGCAATGGTAGTTGCGGTTATAGCGTATTTTTCGTTAATCATTGGCGAATTGGTGCCTAAGTCCATTGCCCTTATGTACCCTGAGAGGATTGCCCTTCTGGCTGCAAGGCCGATAACCTGGTTCTCACGAATCAGTTCTGTCGTGGTCAGCATCCTTACAAAGAGCACAAATCTTATCTTAAAACCATTCGGCAAGACCGCCTTCACGCAGAGGGCCTTCATCTCACAGGAGGAGATTAAACTCCTCCTCAAAGAGGGCAAGGACATGGGAATATTCGAGCCTGCCGAACAGGAGCTGATTCACAGCGTCTTTGAGTTCACCGACATATCCGTCAAAGAGGTGATGGTCCCCACGGGGCGTGTCATCGCCGTTTCGCTTGAGGAGCCTCTGGAGGCCATACTCAGCATAATTTCCGAGGAGCAGTACTCACGCTACCCTGTCTACAACAGGGAGATTAACAACATAAAGGGGATTCTCCACGCAAAGGATGTGTTTAAGCTCCTGGCACAAAACAGGGAGATAATCATAAGAAAAGTCCTGAGACCGCCTTTCTACGTGCCTGAGACAATGATGATCAGCCACCTGCTTAGTGAGATGCAGCGTAAACACACCCACATGGCCATCGCCGTAAACGAACACGGCACCGTCACCGGCATCGTAACAATCGAAGACCTGCTTGAGGAAATTGTTGGTGAAATCAGGGACGAACACGACATCGAACGCCCCGTTATAAGCATCGGCAACGGTGTCTATATCGTCTATGCCGAGATAAATATCAGGGACTTAAAGGAGGACTACAATATTGAGCTTCCAGAGTCCCCACAATACGACACACTGGGCGGTTTTATCGTAACATATCTGCAGAAAATCCCAGAAGGCGGCGAATCAATAGCCCTTGATAGTATGAATATAACAGTCCTTGAGATGGTTCATACGCGGGTCTCGAAGGTGAAAATCGAGATACTGCAACAGGAAAATCTTTTACTGGTAGAGTACGCCGTAAACGGCGAAAAGGAGGGGGTTAGCAACCCCTGGCGATCAAAGGAGCAGGAAAGGCAATGAAGAAAATCCTACTGTTATTAATCATCACACTTATGACAGCATCGTGTACCCAGGCGGTGAACCCGGACATCCACGCCGCCAACTCCCACATAAAGGGGTCAGCGACCCCTCGCCAAGTGGGGTCAGCGCCCCCCCGCGTAATGCAGTACCGGCTTGACAACGGCCTGAGGGTATTTATATCTGAGGACCATAAGTCGCCGGTTGCAACGTTTCAGATCTGGTACGGCGTGGGGGCAATAGACGAGACGCGGGGAAAGACCGGGTTAAGCCATTTCCTTGAGCATATGATGTTTAAGGGTACGCCGAAGTACGCATCCAAGGTCTTCTCTAACCTCATACAGAAAAACGGCGGCACGGACAATGCCGCTACCTCAAGAGACTATACGTTCTATTATCAAAACCTCGCCTCAGACAGGCTGAATCTGTCAATGGAGATGGAGGCCGACAGGATGGCCAACCTCCTCCTGATACCGGAAGACGTGGACTCGGAAAAAAAAGTGGTAATGGAAGAGCGCAGGATGAGAATCGAGGACGACCCGAAACACCTGCTCTTTGAGGAGGTAGCGGCAAAGGCATTTACCGCGCATCCCTATCACAATCCGGTAATAGGCTGGATGGAGGACATCTCTTCATTTAGCAGAGATGACCTGATGAGACACTATAAGACATACTACACGCCAAACAACGCCATAGCCATAGTTGCCGGAGACGTAAATCCAGAAGAAGTAATGAAATTGATAAAAAAATACTTTGGGGACATACCAGCAGTCCCGATTAAAGCGCCACCTATCCCTGTCGAACCACCTCAGACAGAACAACGGCGCGTAACCGTGAAAAAACAGGCCAAGCTGCCACTTGTCCTCATCGCCTACCACGTCCCATCTGTCCCCCACAAGGACGCCTATGCCCTTGAGGTGTTGTCGCAGATATTCTCAGGCAAGAGCGGCAGGCTCTACCAGGACATCGTAAAGAAAGAAAATCTGGCCTTAAATGTCTTCGCAAACTACAACGCCCTGCACAAGGCCCCATATTTGTTTTTTTGGGGGGGAATTCCAAAGGACACTCAGACAATAGAGAAACTCGAGGCCGCCATGCTGAAAGAGATAGAGAACGCCGCGGCTGCCCCGCCTGCGGAGCGCGAAGTCCAAAAGGCAAAAAATCAGATTGAGGCCGCGTTCGTCATGGGACAGGACTCAATTTTCTTTCAGGGCGAAGTCCTTGGGATGTTTGAAATGCTTGGCAGCTGGCGGCTTAAGGACGAATACCTCAAAGGTGTGGCAAGCGTAACCCCCGCCGATGTGCAGGCCGTGGCAAAGAAATACTTTCAACCCCAAAATTCAACCATTGGCATGCTGATTCCACAAGAGTGATTTTAATAAATAACAGATGGAGGGATTAAGAAATTGCATAAAATTAAATTGAATAGAAAAATACTGATAACGCTGGCAGCGCTTGTAACATTTACGCTGTCCCTGTTCTGTGGAAATGCCTTCGCCATAGACGCCAAAAGAGTGGTAATGCCTAACGGACTTGTGGTACTCCACTCGGAGAGGCATAATCTGCCGGTTGTGAAGATGTCCCTACTGATAAATGCCTCAAAGCTGGACGAACCGCCCTCCCTTGCGGGTATCGCGCATCTGGCAGCCGGGATGCTCACCGAAGGCACTAAGAACAGGACATCGAAGGAAATCCATGAAGAGACAGAATTCACCGGGGCCGCAATAGAGGCATCTACAACCCCGGACTACACTGTAGTAGTGCTCTCAGTGCTGAGAAAAGACCTCCCCGTGTTGTTTGAGATATTTGCCGATTGCGTGTTAAATCCAACCTTCACGGAGGCGGAGCTAAGGCAAAAGAAAGAACTCACAAAGGGCGCCCTTCAGCGCAAAGAGGAATCCCCCGCGTATGCCGCCACTAAGGCATTTCTGAGAGAGGTCTATGGCCAATTCCCCTATGGCCGGGTAGACGAAGGCACCCCTGAGGCGATAGATATGATAAAACGCGAAGATTTAATAAAGTTCCACGGCAATTACTACATCCCTTCGGGGAGCATTTTATCCGTGGCAGGGGATATTACCTACGAAGAGCTTATGGGATTAATCGATAAATACTTCTCAAAATGGGAAGGCAAGCCAGCGAAGAAAATCGCAGCCCCAGACCTGCCAAAATCAAGCGCCAGAAAGGCCGTTGCCATTAACAGAGACACCCAGCAGGCAGCCATTATCCTGGGAGGTATTGGAATCCAAAGGGGCAACCCAGACTTTTACGCCGTCTCCACTATGAACTATATCCTCGGCGGCGGCGGCTTCGCCTCCAGGATGCTCAAGACAATAAGAGACAACATGGGCCTGGCCTACGACATACACAGCCACTTTGCCTCGTTAAAGTATGCAGGTGATTTTCAGACGGTCATTCAGACAAAAAACGAGTCTGCCAATGTTGCAATCAAAGAGATTCTGAATCAGATTAAGGCAATGAAAGGCAGCGATGTTACTGATGGTGAGCTAAACGACGCGAAGTCATTTTTAACGGGCAGCTTCCCCCGCAAAACAGACACAATGGACAAGATTGCCATGTTCATGGCACAGGTGGAATTCTACGGACTTGGTTTAGACTACGACAAAAAATACCCGGCGATTATTAACGCCTTAACGAAAGAAGACATAAGGCGCTCAGCACAAAAGTATCTACCGGGAGACAACTACAAGCTGGCCATTGTCGGCAATCAGGAAAAGATTACCCTGAGCTCCGACTATAAATAACACATGGAAGTATTAAGGGCATGGAAATAATTCGAGCGGTTTCGCAGATGCATAGGTTCTCAAGGTACTGCCGGGAATCAGGCAAGACTATCGGCTTTGTACCCACGATGGGCGCCCTGCACGAGGGGCATATAAGCCTGGTCAATGAATCCACAAAGGCAAACGACATTACCGTAGTGAGTATATTTATAAATCCGGCACAGTTTTCGGAGGATGAGGATTTCGAGCGCTACCCCAGGGACTATGGCGGCGACATAAGAAAACTTCGCGGCCTTCCGCGCCTTCCGGTAGACGCGCTTTTTATGCCTAGTGTCTCTGATATATATCCCGATGGATATAAGACATACGTAGAGGTGCGAGGGCTCTCTGAAAGGCTCTGCGGAGGTTTCAGGCCCGGGCACTTCACCGGTGTGGCAACCGTGGTGTTAAAGCTCTTTAACGCAGTCATGCCGGTACGGGCATATTTCGGCCTTAAGGACTACCAGCAGTGTGTGGTCATAAAGAAGATGGTAAGAGACCTGAATCTCGACATGGAAATTGTCACGTGCCCCACTCTAAGAGATCACGACGGACTTGCCAAAAGCTCCCGAAACATATACCTGTCCGCGGAACAACGCCCCGAAGCGGCACTAATCTACAGGGCCATGGCAGAGGCAAGAGAGGCAGTTAAAGACGGCACACTGAAAATAGAGGACATTGCCCCACGGCTTCAGGAAACGCTCCTTAAGTCAGAGGCCGTCACCGAGATTCAATACGCCTCGGCCTATGACCCCAGGACACTCAAAGAAACAACCGAAGGTAAGCGATTCTTAATCGCGGTAGCGGTAAAAATAGGGACTACAAGGCTTATCGATAACCTGATGGTAGAGCTATAGTAGACCCCACCCCGGCGGAGACTGTGCAGCGAATACTAAGAGAACACTTCGGATTCCAGGATTTTCGTGAAAACCAGGAAGAGATAATAACCAATATCCTTCAAAAAAAGGATGTCTTTGCAGTAATGCCAACCGGCGGGGGGAAGTCGCTGTGTTACCAGCTGCCCTCAAAGTTATTAAAGGGAACCGTGGTAGTTATTAGCCCGTTGATTGCCCTGATGAAAGACCAGGTGGACGCGGCAATAGAGAACGGTTTCTCGGCGGCCTATCTCAATAGTTCCCTCCCCGTGGAGGAGGTCTTCGCAATTTACAGGAAAATACACGCCCACAGCCTCGACCTGCTTTACATAGCGCCGGAGAGGCTTGCGATGCCACATTTTTTTGAGACCCTGAAGACCGTTCCCATTGCGATGTTTGCCGTTGACGAGGCACACTGCATCTCAGAATGGGGACACGATTTCAGGCCGGATTACTTAAGCCTGTCATCAATTGCCGGAAATTTCAGGGACATTCCGATTGCTGCCTTTACGGCAACCGCAACCGCCCAGGTGCAAGAGGATATAATAAGAAAACTCTCCCTGCGCGACCCTTTTGTCGTGCGCGCCTCGTTTAACCGCAAGAACCTGTTCTATCGTGTGGAAAAAAAGATTGACGTAGAGAAACAGGTGCATAGATTCATTATGGACCACCCCGGCGCCGCGGGCATAGTATATCGAGCTACACGCGATTCGGTGGATGTCCTGGCAACTTACCTGTCGAAACATGGAATTCGCGCCCTACCCTACCACGCCGGTTTGTCGACCGAAGAACGAACCCGAAACCAGAACGCCTTCAGCAAGGACGAGGCCGATATTATAGTGGCCACAATCGCCTTCGGCATGGGGATAGACAAGTCAAACGTGCGCTTCGTCATACATGCCGACTTGCCTAAGCACATCGAGGGCTACTACCAGGAGACCGGACGGGCGGGGCGTGACGGCGAACCCTCCGAGTGCGTGCTTTATTACACCCCGGGGGATGCGTATAAAATCAGGTTTTTTATCAATCAAATTGAGGACGAAACGGAGCGTTCCACCGTCGAGGCAAAACTCGTCCGAATGTGCCGCTATGCTGCCGTAAACGTTTGCAGAAGGAGGCAGCTCCTTGAGTACTTAGGCGAGACCTTAAAGTCTGATAACTGCGGCACATGCGACGTATGCGTGGGCGCTTACGACCAGCGGGATATTACAACGGAGGCACAAATCGCCATGTCAGCAATATCAAGGACAGGACAGCGCTTTGGACGCCTCTACATCATAGACATCGTCATGGGGAAGGCTACAAAACGGGTCATAGAGTTTCAACATGACAAGATCAAGACCTTTGGCACGGGCAGCCATAAGGGCAAGGACTACTGGCTTGCTATCATCGATGAACTCCTCGTCCAGGAGCTTCTCATACAAGACGGTGACAGATATCCAGTCCTCAAGCTAACGAAAAAAGGTTCAGCGGTCCTGTTTGGCGGTGAGAGCGTATCGGCAAATATGAGGCCTGAAATCAAGGCCGAGGTGGTCAGAAAGGTCTCGCGCACCGAGGCAGGCAGCCAGTTCGAGGACTATGACCCTGTGCTGTTTGACATGCTGCGCACCGTTCGGCGCAGACTTGCCGACGACCAGGGCGTTGCCCCATTTATGGTATTTTCCGATAAGACCCTCCACGAGATGTGCAGGCGTTATCCCACTACCGCGGAGAAATTAGGGGATATTACAGGCGTCGGGCAGTATAAACTTGAGCGCTACGGCGATGACTTTATAACGGAGATAAAGGCATATCTGGAAAACAATCCCGCCATAGGACAGCACCTCAGGCGATGACAAGGGCGATAGTGATCTCTGCCGCCTTATTCTTATTAACCCTTGGCGTGTTTTCCCAGGTGAGAACCTTTGACTTCGTAAACTATGACGACAATATCTTCATAACGCAAAACCCTTATGTGCAGGAAGGTTTAACAAAGAAGGGCGTCCTGTGGGCCTTTACCACGCCGTACACAGGCACTGCCGTTATGCCGCTTGCGTGGCTCTCCCACATGCTCGACATTACGCTCTATGGCCTGAGCCCTGGTGGGCATCACATAACGAATCTCCTGATACACGCCCTGAACACCGTCCTGCTGTTCATGGTGCTTAACCTGATGACCGGGGCGCCGTGGGTGAGCGCCTTTACAGCCGCGCTGTTGTCAGTGCATCCGCTTCAGGCGGAGCCGGTTGCGTGGATTTCCGAGCGAAAGGGCCTCTTGTGCGCGTTTTTCTGGTTGTCCACGATGTTGTCTTACGTGTATTACGCCAGAAGGCCCTCTGTATTGAGATATTTGCCCGTTATTTGTTGTTTTATAGCCGCGTTGCTGGCCAAGCCCATCGCCATAACGCTGCCCGTGGCGCTATTGCTCGTAGATTATTGGCCGTTAAACAGAAAAATTGACAAAAATATACTGATAGAGAAAGTCCTGTTGTTTCTGCTTTCGGGTGCTATTGGCCTCTACACATACCAGGTACAGCGGGCATGGAATGTCGATGCATTTTTCAACGTCATTCCGTTAACACAGAGGGTAGCGAATGTCTTTATTTCATATGTCATGTACCTGTATCACACGTTAGTACCGCTTTCTCTCTCGCCGATTTACGTATTTCAGGATTCGTTTAGCGCACTTCAGGGCAAACTTTCTTTCATCGCCGTTATCTGCATATCTGCGGCTTCGATTGTGTTAATCAGGCGAATGCCATATTTCTTTACCGGATGGTTTTGGTACCTGGTGGTACTCTCACCGGTTGCCGGCCTTGCCCAGGTGGGCTATCAGTCCATGGCGGACAGGTATATGTATTTACCGTTAATAGGTCTGTCTATTGCCGTGGCCACGGGTGCAAGTGAAGGGCTAAAACACTTAGCCGCGCGAAAAATCATCCTCTCTGTTGGGGCGGCCATCATTTTGATTACTTCGGCGTATCTGACGGTAAGGCAGACGGCCTTCTGGCGCGACGACATCAGCCTTTTTAACAGGGCGGCCAGTGTAACTAAAAATAACTTCATCGCCTATTTTAATCTTGGCTCTGCGTACTTAAGCCTTGCAGACTACGACCAGGCCCTCAGGTGCTACAATAAGGCCATCGAAATAAAGCCTTCTTATGAAAGGGCCTATGTAAACGCCGGCTTCGTCCTGCTCAATAAGAACATGCCCCGCGAGGCGTCGCAATATTTCGCCCGGGCCTCAGAGCTTGACCCGGCCGACCCGGCCGCGTACTTTGGTTTGGGGCAGGCGCTGATTGCTGTGGGAAGCAATGCCCAGGCCGTCGAGTATTTCAGGAAGGCGCTGGCCGTAGATCCGAACTACGCCCCGGCAAAGGAATTCGTTCGTTGAAGTGGCATAAACTCATCTTTCTTGCATCATTATTTTTGGCGCTGACCATTTTTTCGGCTATGGTCTTTCGATATTTGCCATATTTCGACTATACGAAACAAATGGCCGATATAACGCCAATTATTAATTCAGGCCCCTCAAAGATACCCTATGATATAAAAGATTTTAATCCAATTATAAACAATATATCACCGATTTCAGAGGACAATTGCAAGTTGGATTTCTGCGGCGATTCCTATAACTGGAGTGTCAGGACATACGCCCCTAAAGATAACGGCTTTACGATTATTATCAAGGTTACCAAATTCAAAACTCATGAAAAGGCCCAGAGAAATTTCGATAATTATGTCTCAGCTATCAGGAAAGAACGTTTTGATAAGCTCATCACCAAAGACAGTTATAGTATATTTATATCCAGCGTAAAGAAATTGCGCTGGGACTTCCCGCCAACACCAACCGGTACTTATGCATCAAGGGTTATATTTTTGAAAAACAATATAATGCTCGAAGTCCATGAGACCTCCAGATCAAAACAAGGTGAACATAAGAATCCATTCTTAGCAGGCCTTGGGGGCCAGCTCAGGGCTGTAACCAAATAATGTGATTGCCCTGCCAGGGCAATCAGCATTTTATGCAACGTATATGTTATAATAGGCATTGGCAGGAAATATAACCGCCGTTGAACACAGATGTTCCTGGAGGGATCTAAGGCTGCAATGGAAGATGATACTAAACACCCTGGTGAAGCCTTACGTATAGCGGTTCAGAAGATATCGAATCTGCCAACGATACCAGTTCTGGCCCAGGAGATTATAGACACAATAAACAATGAAAACGCGGATGTACGTAAACTTGAGGATATTGTAAGCAGAGACCCCATAATATCGGCCAAGATCTTGAGCCATGCAAACTCGGCGCTTTTCGGTGTGTCTCATGCCACCACTACAGTGGCTGGCGCCATAGCCCGAATTGGCCTCAATAACGTAAAAAACATCGCGTTGGGGGTCTCTATGATGACCATATTCGACTCGCCGCGCGGGGCAAAAGTCCTCGACTACGAGCGTATATTCAATCACTCGCTGGCCGTGGGCGCAACGGCTGAGTTCATCATGCGCAGCCTCTATCCAAACTCCACAGAAGCACTCTTTTTCGACGGCATACTTCACGATATGGGCCTGCTCGTCCTGAATCGATATTTCCCGGAGCTCTATTCAAATGTAATAATTAAAAACAAAACCGGTATACCGCTGGTCGATGCTGAAATGCAAGCCATGGGCTTTACACACGCGCAAATCGGCATGTGGCTGGCCGAAAATTGGAAACTGCCAGATGGCATAGCCTCAACCATCCTCAACCATCACACACCCGCGATGGCTGCCATCGGACGCGAAAAAGTAGCTGTCATCCACCTGGCTGACTTCATAATATCCGGAAACTTTTTTGCCGTAACGAGAAAGTCTCCGAATTACATGCTTGACCTTGCGGTCTCGGATATACTAGGGTTGCCTGATAACAAAATTGAGGAGCTAACCGCCAAAGTAACCGCATATATGATCTCAAAGGGTTTTGAGATTAACCGGAAATAAGTTAATCAACTAACCTATACTTAAGGAGTTATACTATTGGAAAATCGGTATAAACAAACCGTTCTGATTATTGATGGCAAGCCCGAAACCCTCCCAACCATAGAGGCCACACTTAAAGAGCTGGACGTGAACGTCGTAAGGGCCACATCTGAAAGCACAGACCTGTGCAGTATAACAGATCCCAGTGTCGCTTTGATAATCCTGGATGCTAATATGGCAGAGATGGACAGATGCGATATACTACGGTTATTAAGACAAAGCGAAACGGCCAGACACCTGCCTGTCATCATACTGACTGAGCCGCTTGCTACAGATATTGTTATTAAGGAGTGTGAGACGGGCGTGGTTGATTACCTGGTCAAACCCGTACACCCCGCCATTGCCAAGTCCAAGTTGAGGGTATTTCTTGAGCTTGACAGACAGAGGCAACTTGTGGGTTACCGGGCGTTGGTTGAGAACAGCAAGGACATAATAAGCCGTTTTGACAGTGATTTTATCTGCCGTTATATAAACCAGACATGCAGCCTGTATCTGCCGCTTAACCCCGAAGATCTTATAGGAAGGCACATTGGGCATTTCACTGAACTGGGGATAGAAGACGACTTTATTCAGGATGTAATGGAATTATTCGACGTAACCGTGGAATTCCGCAAAAAACAGGAAATAGAATTAAATCTTGACAAACATTATTTTCAGATCGTATCGATTCCCGAGTTTGATGACGCCAATAATGTAATCTCATTAGTAGTTATATTTCATGACATTAGCGACCGTAAGAGGATTGAACAATCAATACACAAAGACCGCCAGTTATTGGCCAAGGCAATAGAAACGACACAGGTAGGATTCACTATTACGGATAAAACCGGAATAATCATTTACTCGAATGCCTCCGAGGCTGCAATGCATGGATATGATGTCTCCGGCGATGATCTGCAAGGATATACGGTTAATGAGTTGATAGGATGTGATATCTCTGCTCTGGCTCCGGGGAAAATGAGAAAACCGCTGACAGAAGAGGAGTTAATAGCGCTCAGGCGATGGAAGCGTGAAAGTATCAATATGCGAAAAGATGGGAGTACGTTCCCGGTGCAGTTGATGTCGGACGTTGTGTTATCCAATGATGGAAGCGTGGTTGCCATTGTTACAAGCTGCGAGGATATTACAGAGAGAAAACAGATGGAAGAACAAATAAAACTCCACACAGAACAACTTGAGGGACTTGTTCAGGAGCGTACGGTTGCATTATATAAAACCATTGAGGAGTTAAAACAGAGCCAGGAACAGTTGGTTCAGACGACAAAGATGGCGTCTTTGGGAGTATTAACGGCGGGTGTGGCCCATGAGATAAATAATCCCCTTGCCTTTGTATATGGCAACATAGGCAACCTTGAGAAGTTTGTCAATAAACTTTTCAGCCTCCTTGAGATATACAATCAGGTTGAGTTGTCTTCCGAGACGAAGTCGAAAATTGAGAGCTTTAAACAGGAGATTAATTACGATTATATAATAAACCGGATAGACACCCTCATAGTGAAAACAAAAGACGGCGCAAATCGCATAAAGAAAATCGTACAGGATCTCAAGAGTTTTGCAAGACTCGACGTCTCGGATATAACCGACATGAATGTCAACGAATCCTTAAACACGACACTGGAGCTGCTTTACCACGAGTATAAGAACAGAATAGTAATAATAAAGGAATATGAAGAGATTCCGAATCTGCAGTGTTACGCCGCAAAGATCAATCAGGTATTTATGAACCTGCTGATAAACGCCTGCCAGGCAATAGAGGACAAGGGGGAGGTGAAAATAAGGACATCCTCCGATAGTGAAAAGGTTACCATCTCGATAAGCGACAACGGCAAAGGGATCCTGCCGGAGATACAAAGTAAGATATTTGACCCGTTTTTCACGACAAAACCAGTGGGAGTAGGGACAGGATTAGGGCTTTCGACAGGTTATAAGATAATCAAGGAACATGGAGGTGAAATACTGGTAGAAAGCTCACCAGGCAGAGGCACTACCTTCACGGTACATATCCCCCTCCATATGGCACATGATTAAGCTCATATCAGGAGAAACAGTTTCCCGCCTGCGGGTCTATTGACGGACCTGCCCGTTTTATGATACTTTACAATAATTAGGGTGGTGAACTTATGAAGATGGCCGTTCACGCGGCAGTATTGGTGTTATTGCTTTCGGCGGTGTGTCCGCCTTCGTGGGCAGCATCCGCTCAAGAGACAACTTTAAACCATAAAGACAAAGAGCTGTTAAGGCTCTTCAAAGAAGAATTAAAAAACAACAACTTACTCATGGAAGCTAAGCTTAACAATATAGAAACCAAGCTTAACAGCATTGAAAAAGTCATGGAAACCAGATTTCAGGGTATTGAATACAGGTTTCAGGGTATCGACCAAAGGTTTCAGGCCATCGACCAGCGTATTACTGACTTACGCATAACGATGAATACATTTCTTACCGTCATAGTTTCGATATTCACAATACTACTTACTTTTGTGATTTTTATCATAAGGACAGGAGTACCTTACTTGACAATGATAATAAAATAATGAGCGAGGTGAAATTAATAGAAGAACGGCTAAAGAAACCCGCTTAATACGGCATTCGCTGATAGTTTTTTCCACAACTACTCTCTAACCAATAACTCTTATAAGGAGGGAATAATATGCTTGATAACATTATCTGGTTCGGACATGATTCATTTAAGTTTACCGGCGATAAGACCGTCTATATCGACCCATATAAGATAAAAAAATCCGACAAGGCCGATCTTATCCTGATTACACATGGGCACTTTGACCACTGCTCCCCTGAGGACATTGCAAAGGTTACCGGCGATAAAACCATTATCGTGGCCCCTAAGGACTGCGCCCTAAAGCTCAAAGGTAATGTTAAAATCGCCGCTCCGGGAGATAAATTCTCTGTTACAGGCATTGAAATTGAGGCCGTCCCCGCGTACAATACGAACAAGGATTTTCATCCGAAATCAAACGCCTGGGTGGGATACGTCTTTACGCTCGATGGAAAACGATACTACCACGCGGGCGACACCGACCATATCCCTGAGATGAAGACCCTTAAGGACATTTACGCGGCCCTCATCCCCATCAGTGGCGTATATGTAATGACGGCAGATGAGGCCGCCCACGCCGCCCTTGATATTGCCCCGAAGTTCGCCGTCCCGATGCACTATGGCGAGGTGGTTGGTACGAAAAAAGATGCCGAGAGGTTTGCCGCTGAGTTAAGACGCCTAAGCGCCGCGGGTACTAATATTGAACCGGTTATATTGTCTCAGCAACGATAACTCTCAGAGAACGATACATATGAAAACCAGTACTTGTAAACTTAATACAGATGAGATAAACACCCTTGTTGCATATCTGCAGGGACGCTACCCCACGCCCAGGACAGAACTCACCTTCGGCAACCCCTTTGAGCTTCTCGTTGCAACGATTCTCTCCGCCCAGTGTACAGACAAGCGCGTCAACATCGTCGTTAAGACCCTGTTTCAACACTATACGGCTGTCGATGACTATGCCGCGGCCAACCCTGAAACCTTTGAGCAGGAGATTAAGTCCACGGGGTTTTACAAGAACAAGGCAAAGATGATAATCGGCGCCGCACAGGCGATAATAAGCGATTTTAACGGCCGCGTACCCTCTACAATGGATGAGTTAGTTAAACTGCCCGGCGTGGGGCGTAAGACGGCAAGCGTCGTCCTTGCCGCAGCCTTCGATGTGCCGGCCATTGCTGTGGACACCCATGTCCTTAGAATTTCCAACAGGCTTGGCCTTGTGGACTCAAAAGACCCCGAAAAAATCGAATTCGCCCTGTGCGGCATCTTCGACAAGGACAAGTGGATAACGGTCTCTTTTGGCCTGGTGCTCTTTGGACGTGAGATATGCTCAGCCAAAAAACCCCTCTGCGATAAGTGCGAAATATCCAATATCTGCAAGTGGCCTGACAAACCCCGCCGTCCCCTCGTATGACAGCCTACATTCCCGAATGCGATATTTATGGCGATACCGTGCCTCC
>PEAC01000028.1:0-4356 GCA_002753305.1 Nitrospirae bacterium MYbin6 | reverse complement strand
TGAGGGAACTTCGCATACCATATAGTTTTATTTACTTCAACCGCATTAACTCGACAAACGACACGGCAAAGGCCGGGGACTATCCCGACAGGACAGCCATCATAGCCGACACCCAGGACGTCGGACGTGGCCGGTTCATGCGGGACTGGTACTCGCCGCCCGGGGTGAATATCCATATGAGCATTGTGCTAAGACCCGTGGAAGCTGAGGCCCAAGCAACCCTGTCACTAATCAATACGGCCGCAGCGCTTGCCATGTCAAGGGCACTAGCAACGGCAACCTCACTGGACGTGTGGCCCAAGTGGCCAAACGATGTCTATATCGGCACGAAGAAGGCCGGTGGCATACTCTCAGAATCCCTCATCTCAGGGGCCAGGGTGCTGCGTCTCGTAATCGGCATCGGCCTCAACGTAAATACCTTGAAGTTCCCCGTGCCGCTTCAGGACAAGGCAACGAGCCTGTTAATCGAGTCGGGAATCAGGTACAAAAGGGGAGATATAATTGCCCTAATCTTAAGGGAATTCGATGAATGCCGCTTATTCAGCCCCGATAGACTGATAAGCGCCTGGAGCGCTATGAGTAAGACAATTAACTCATATGTGCCTGCCGGTGGCGGCAGGGGCGGGGTCGCCAGGGCATTAAACGAAGACGGCTCGCTCGTTATCGAGCTTGACAGCGGCCAGAGCATATCACTTAACAGTGCCGGTGAGGTTACAAGTGCTCCTTGCCATTGATATCGGAAATACAAACGTAAAGATTGGAATATTTCAGGGCGGCACACTGATAGGGCATTCGTATGTTGCACTGCGGGACGCCTCGGCCGGCACAAAACTCGGCGAATTTATTAACCCCTATACCTCCGCGGCAGATGCCGAAGCAGAGGCTGCCATAGTGTCCTCCGTGGTGCCGTCGATGACAGAGCAGGTGCTTTCCCATGTATGGCCATATTTTAGCGGGGAGCCTCACATTGTATCACATCGAACAAACACCGGACTAAGTTTTTCACTGCCCCATCCGGAGCGCCTTGGGGCGGACAGAATAGCGGCAGCAGCCTGGGGCTATAGCCACTTCGGCGCCCCCGCGGCAGTAATAGATTTTGGCACGGCCACGACAATAAGCGTGGTGGGGCGGGGCGGGGTGTTCGTTGGCGGGGCCATAGTTCCGGGGCTAAGGACAATGGCACGGTCTTTTAGTGAGCACACGGCGCAGTTGCCGCATGTCGAATTAGAGTCCCCGGGGGGCGCCCTGGGCAGGGACACCAATTCGGCCATAATCTCCGGCATTGTCTACGGTACGGCTGGAGCGGTTTCGCGCGTAGTATATGAAATTGAGAGGGAATTAGGGTATAATCTGAAGTTAGCAGTAACTGGAGGAAATTTAACGTTAATCGAACCATTCCTTGAAAGGGCAGATGTGGTTGAACCCGCGCTGCCGCTAAAGGCCTTACAGGCGATATATCAGAGGATTAGAGAGCCGTGGACGTAGAGATAGCCGTAATAGGCGGTGGGCCTGCCGGGGCAACCGCGGCGAGGCTCCTTAGCGGCTCCAATATGGAGACCGTGCTTGTCGAGAGGAACCTGAATAACGAAAAACCCTGCGGCGGCGGCCTTCTCTCAACAGCCTTTACGAAGTTCGGCATCCCACAGCATCTCATCAAAAATAAGGTGCACTCGATACGGGTCATATCCCCCGGGGGCAACTCCCATGATATATCACTTAACGGCGCGTACCTTGGCATCGTCCACAGGAAGGAGTTTGACGCCGCACTGAGAAAGGCAGCCGTGGACGAGGGCACGGAGGTCATGGAGGGGACACTTCTCAGCATACGCAGCAGCGGCAAATTCTCAATGCTTACGATAAAAGCAGCAGCCGGAGAAATCCAGCTAAAAGCACGCCACACCATAGCGGCCGACGGCGTGAACTCCACGGTAGTAAGGAGTATCTTTGGCAGGTTCCCACGGCGTGTCTACACGGCCCACGAGATTCATGGCACTGCCGGAGGAAATGCCTTAAAGCACTGCGAGTTTCGTTTCGGGGCGGTAACACCTCCCGGGTTCTATTCGTGGATATTCCCGCACAAAGACGGCATATCCATAGGCACAGGGTCAGAGCACACGGCAGAGGTCGACACGTATTTGGACACATTGGTGCGCTCTCAGGGGTTGAGTCCCAATGGGCAGCGCCGCGGATATTTTATCCCCGTCTGGGATGGGACATTGTACTATAACAAAGGTGTGTATTTTGTCGGGGACGCGGCAGGAATGGTGTTGCCCTTTACGTATGAGGGCATATACTACGCGATGAGGTCGGCGGAGTTCGCCGCGGAGGCCGTGCTCAAGGACAATCCTGCCCTATATAAGAAACTCTGGCAAGAGACATACAGGAGGCGCTATCTCCTGATGCGGACGCTCCAGCGATATTTTCTTAAAAACGAGACCCGAATGGAGAGGCTCGTCTCTCTCTACGGCCATCCGCACATTCGGGAGGCATCAATGTGCCTGTGGACTCAGGACGACGCAAAGGTAAACATAGCGGGGGGCATTGCCTCCCTGATAAAAAAATACGGTACCGCACGCTGATGCTTGACCGCTACATTACAATATCGATACTGATTCACGCGCTGGTATTCGGGCTTTTCCTGTATCTGATAAAAGAACACAAGGAGCCGCTTGTTGGTGAAAGACCCCTGATGGCCAAAATCGTTACACCTGATGTACAGGCCCCGCCGCCACCACAAGCGCCTCAACAGCCACAGTCCCCTCCTCAACCTCAAACGCCTCCAAAACCTCAGGTTAAGCATGCCCCGCCTCAAACAAGGCCCGCCCCGCCGCGCCAGCCGAAGGTCTACACCCCCCAGAAACCGAAAGAAACCGGGGGCATAGAGACCCCGCCTCCGCCACGACCAGAGCCGCGCGCAAGTAAGGCCGCCGAACCGCCGCCACAACCCCCAAGGCCCTCCCTGCCGTCGGGCATTGGGAGCTTTTTCGATAGAGGGGTTATAGAAAAACACGCCACGGCATCCATAGCAAAGGACAGAAGCTCGCCTAACACTAAAGAAGGCAGCAGCAACTCAATCTCCTTCGACACATCCGACATAAGATACGCGGCCTACATGAGGCGCCTCAAGGAGGCCATAGAAAGCGCGTGGCAGTACCCCGCCGACGCCGCCAAAAGGGGTATACATGGAGATTTATACATCAGCTTTACAATCAATAAAAACGGGACCCTAAAGGCCATAGACGTGATGCGAACCTCTGGACAAAGGTCATTGGACGACGCGGCCATTAGCTCAATAAAAAATGCATCACCGTTCTGGCCGCTGCCAGATGAATGGGGCAAGGACGCCTTCACAGTCAAGGGACACTTTTTATACAAGTTGCACGGACAGTCGCTTAATTAGTGCTTACCTGTAATAACATGAAACGAAGTTTTGTATTAATTTTACTATTTAATCTCACATATTTAACGATTTAATTCTTTAATGGCTATAACCAGTCCACATTATCTATCCGGAGATCACTATGTTTACAGTTGTAAGTCATTCCATACTCACTGTTTTTCTTTTTCTATTAAGACTTTCAGTCTTTTACAATCTTCGCTGATCTTCGTTTTATATTCTTTTGACGCCACAGTCCTTCGTTTTTCACAATACTTATATGCGGTTACATAGTCATTAAAACCAATTTCGTATATCTTCACAAGATAGTTGAGAGCGGTGTCTTTGGTCCTGTTGTCCATAGCTAACGACAAGGCTTCCTTACATATCTCTTTAGCTTTGGAATAATCTGGCTCTGGCATATATATCAACAATCCACCCAATGTGTTCAGGCACATCGCCTTACTGCCTTTATCCCCAGTCTCATCACAAAGACGCACGGACTCCTCAAATTTTTTTATTGCCTCTTTCTTATTACCAAGCTCCTTCAGAATGAGACCCAATGTGTTCAGGCTCATCGCCTTCTGTCCTTTATTCCCCGTCTCATCACAAAGACGCACGGACTCCTCAAGTTTTCCTTTTGCCTCTTTCTTATTACCAAGCTCCTTCAGAATGAGACCCAATGTGTTCAGGCTCATCGCCTTCTGTCCTTTATTCCCAATCTCATCACAAAGACGCACGGACTCCTCAAGTTTTCCTTTTGCCTCTTTCTTATTACCAAGCTCCTTCAGAATGAGACCCAATGTGTTTAAAACCTCACATTTTCTTTTTAAATCGCTCAGTTCATCATTTATATTTATAGAATCCTCTATAATGGACCCCAAAAACTGGACAACATGTTAAGTTACAGTAAGAGCAGAAAGATGGAGGTCCAAGGATATTATGAAGACGAAATATGCATCGGCATTCAAGGCGAAGGT
>PEAC01000027.1:1244-31398 GCA_002753305.1 Nitrospirae bacterium MYbin6 | reverse complement strand
CTGAATAAGGTCAGCAACCGCAGGGCCGTAGTCTTTATCATATCCGATTTCCATGCCCCCGAATACTCAAGGGCTTTGTCAATTGCCAACAAGAGACACGACGTTATCGCCGTTACACTTACTGACCCGGTTGAGCTTGCCCTCCCTAAGGTAGGGCTTATCACGCTTGAAGACGCCGAGACCGGTGAGCTGTTTTACGTCGATACCTCAAGCGCCGCCGTTAGAAATCAGTACAAATACAATGCCTCTGTTTTATTTGCCCAGCGCAAACGCCTGTTTCAGAAAAGCGGCGTCGACCACATTGAGATTACCACCGATGTGCCCTATATCAAGACCCTGATAAGGTTTTTCAGGATGAGAGAAAGGAGGTTAAGCCGTTAAGCAGAAGCTAATAACCCCGGCCATTTTCTTGATTTTTATGATGGCAACCACAGCATCTGCCGCAGAGGACAACGTGACGGCATCGGTGTTTAAACCAGCCGTTGCCATCGGGGAGAGGTTTACGTATTCAATAACCGTTAAAAACGCCAAAGATGTGGAGTTTCCGGTGGTCGCGATGGATAACCTCACGCTCATAAAATCCATCCCTTTGACACAGGGCCTGTTTAAAAAAGAATACAAAATGCTCTACGTTATGAGGGGCTTTACGCCCGGAGAGTATGTCTTCCCCTCCTATACGGTCAAATATAAGGAGGTCGGCATAGCGAAAGAGGCCAGGACGCCGGAGGTTGCCCTAACCATTCGAAGCACACTCTATGACAACGATACACAGGAGCTTGCCGGGATAAAAGACACGGAGGACGTGAGCGGGAGGCGCTCATTATGGATACTCGCGGCAGTCCTGCTTATTTTAGCCGCGGCGGCCCTGGCCTATTATTTAATAGAACGGTGGAAGGCGAAAAAGGCACTGCCCCCACCGCCGCGCCGTGCCCACGAAATCGCCTACGAGGCGCTCCAGAGGCTGAAAGAAAAAAACCTCGACAAGGCCGGCCTGATAAAGGAATATTTTATAGAGCTTTCCTCAATCGTAAGATACTATATCGAAGACAGATTCAAACTCAGGGCGCCGGAGATGACCACGGAGGAGTTCCTGCTAATGGTACGCAACTCCGGGGAGCTGACAGATGCGCACAAGGACCTGTTGCGGGATTTCCTGAACCGCTCGGATATGGTCAAGTTCGCCAAATACGGACCGTCCTTTGATGAGATTGCCGGAAGTTTCTATGCGGCACAAAAGTTCGTCGATGAGACGAGGGAGTTTTCATCATAACACCATGGGGTTTTTAAATGCTATGATAGATTTTATTAAGGGGCTGCCGTTATTTAACTGGCTGCAAATGTACGCGAAAGGGGGATTTATACTCAGCGACCCGTGGGTGCTGCTATTAATTCCCATATTGATAGCGCTATTTGTGCTAAGTATAAAGTACACGTTCGTACCTGCCGTCAGGTTCTCAACGGGTAATCTCCTGGCCGGCGTTCCCGGAACATTCAGGACTGTGGCGTTAAGGTATGTGATGATTTTAAGGGTTATCGCGGTTATCCTCCTGGTAATTGCCCTTGCAAGGCCGCAAAAACGCCTTGAGGAGACCACAGTCGAGACGAAGGGCATAGACATAGCCCTTGCCGTGGATGTGTCGACGAGCATGTTCGCCGAGGATTTCTCATACAAAGGCAAGAGGCAAAACCGCCTTGACGCCGTCAAAGACGTGGTGAGGGATTTCATAAAAAACCGCGGCGGCGACAGGATAGCCATGGTGGCCTTCGCGGCACGGGCATATACGGCAAGCCCCCTTACGACGGACTATAACTATCTTCTGGAGAATCTGAGGCGTATCCACATAGGGATGCTTGAGGACGGCACAGCCATAGGAAACGGCCTCGCAGCCGCCCTTAACAGGATAAAGGACACAAAGGCCTCGTCAAAGGTGGTCATCCTGCTCACAGACGGCAGGAGCAACATGGGGTCAATCTCACCGATGACGGCCGCCGAGGCTGCCAGGGCGCTTAACATAAGGGTCTATACAATAGGCGCCGGCTCCAAAGGCCCCGTCCCCTATCCGGTGAAAGACCCGTTTGGTAATACCGTCTACCAGCAGGTGGAAATCGACGTTGACGACGACACGCTGACCGGCATAGCAAGACTTACCGGGGGGCAGTACTTCAGGGCAACGGACTTCAGTTCGTTAAAGAAGATATACGCCGAGATAGATAAGCTTGAGAAGACCAGTTTTGAAGAAAAACGATTCTTTGAGTACAAGGAATATTTTTATTATTTTTTAATCGCGGGCCTTGCGCTGCTGTTCATTGAGATGGGGCTAAGGAATACAGTCCTGAGGAGGATACCGTGAGGTTTGGGAATTTTCAGGCGGCGCATCTCATGTGGATAGTTGCGGTAGCGGCGTTGTTTTACATATTGGCCTTCAGGGCCGGCGGCAGGGCGCTTAAGCGATTTGCCGACGTGGGGTTGTTGAGTGAATTAACCCAGGGGTTGAGCCTGAGGAGGCAGTATTTTAAGGCTGCCCTGATAGTTGCGGCGGTGTTTTTGTGTATAGTGGCGCTGATGAGGCCGCAGTGGGGATTTCACCTTGAGGAGGTAAAGCGGCGGGTAACGGACATACTGATAGCCGTGGATACGTCAAAGAGTATGCTTGCCACGGATGTTAAACCCAACAGACTTGCACGATCTAAGCTGGCCATCAACGGTTTGATAAAGAAACTCAGAGGCGACCGCATCGGGCTGGTCGGGTTTTCTGGAAAGTCCTTCTTGTTTGCCCCTCTGACGGTTGACTATAACGGATTCCTGCTTGCCTTAAACGACCTGACAGTAAATTCCATCCCTGTCGGTGGCACGGACATTGCCAGCGCCATTGACGAGGCCATTAATATCTACAAGGACAATCCATCGAAAGACAAGGCGCTGATACTGATAACCGACGGCGAAGACCTCCAAGGAAACGCCATCGCTGCCGCCGAAAGGGCCAAGTCCGCGGGGATAAAGATATACACCGTCGGCGTAGGCACCTCTGAAGGAGAGCTTATCCAGGTGACGGACGATAAAGGCGGCGTAAAATTCCTCAAAGACAACGATGGCAACATAATAAAATCACGCCTTGACGAGGCTACCCTGGA
Source organism: Nitrospirae bacterium MYbin6 (assembly GCA_002753305.1). Taxonomy (GTDB): domain Bacteria; phylum Nitrospirota; class Thermodesulfovibrionia; order Thermodesulfovibrionales; family Magnetobacteriaceae; genus Magnetominusculus. The sequence goes on along the minus strand of PEAC01000027.1, from coordinate 28,266 downwards.
GAAGATTGCCATAACGACAGGAGGCAGCTACATCAAAGCAGGTGGCGCTGACCTTGGCCTTGAGCTTATCTATGACGAGAAACTCTCCCATGCGGAGAAAAACGAGATAGAAGAGAAAATGGAAAAGCGCTACAACGAGAGATTTCAGTATCCGCTTGCCCTTGCCCTGATTCTGCTTATGATAGAATCTCTGATACCCCAAAGGAGACGGACAGGATGAAAGCGGCGGCCACGTTGATTTTGGCGTTGTTTGTATTAATGGCGGCGCTCATGGGCAGCGGTGTGTGTGAGGCCGGGCTGTTTGAAAATCCTGGCAGTGAAGGGAATCGTCTCAACCGTGAGGGGAAATATGACGAGGCGATAAAAAAATACGAAGAGGCCCTTAAAAAGACCCCTGACTCAGACGCCCTAAACTACAACATGGGCACGGCCTACTACCGTAAAGGGGACTATCAAAAGGCTATTGAGCACTTTACGAAGTCCATGTCAAGCAAAAATTCTGGTATTGAGATGCGCTCAAACTATAACGCCGGCAACTCCCACTATATGATTGGCAAGGCCGCCGAGGAGGGGATAAACCCCTCGGAGGCCATACAGTCATTCGAGGAGGCCCTCCAGTACTTTAAGCGCGCCGTCGAACTCGACGACACCGACAAAGACGCAAGGCGCAACTTCGAACTCACTAACAGAAAAATCCAGGAGCTGAAAGAAAAACAAAAAACCCAACCACAGAAAGACAAAAAAGACGATAAGAAAGACAAAAAGGACGACAAAGACAAAGATAAAAACAAGGACAACAAAGACAAAGACAAGGATAAAGACAAAGGAAAGGACGACAAGGACAAAGACAAGGATAAAGGCAAGGATAAAGGCAAAGACGACAAGGACAATGGCAAGGATGATAAGGACAAAGACGCCCAAAAGCCCAAAGAGAGCGCCGCACCCACGCCGGTTCCCGAAAACAAGCAGGGCAACAAGGGCAAAGAGGCAAGACCTCAGGCAATGTCTAAGGACGAGGCCGAGATGCTCCTGGAGGGCCTGAAACAGGACAACGTCCCCCGCGGCATGCTCGACGATAAGGCCAAAAGAAGCGGCACCCCGAATGTGTTAAAAGACTGGTAGATTACAATGTAGAAATATTTAGTGTATAATATATGCTTATGTGTAACTGTATAAAAGTATTTAAGGCGCGTGCGATGTTGGCGCTATTGATAGTGTCGATATTGGCCCCGGCGGCGTGGGCGTCTGAGATGAACTTTGAGATTGCCATCAGCAAGACTACCATGCCGATAGGTGAGGGCGCGCAGTTAAGCCTGATATTTCATGGCGATAGGGGTATTCCTCAGCCACAGCCTCCGCATATAGATGGATTTTCAATAAATTACCTTGGCGCGGCAACCAGGATGTCCGTAGTTAACGGTGTGCCCTCAAGCTCCATAACATATAGTTATTCCATAGTGCCGATGAAAAAGGGAGATTTTAAAATTGGCCCGTTTAGTCTTGACTATGGCGGTAAGACATATACGTCGAATGAGATACAGGTGAGTGTCGTCGACGCCTCCGGCTCACAACAGCCGGGCAACCCGCCCCAAACCCGCGGACAGCAAACCCAGCAAAAGGACTCACCCAAGGGCATCAATGACAGGGTCTTTATAACCCTTAAGCCGTCAAAGAGTGCGGTCTATGTAAATGAAATCTTCACAGTCAGGGTAAAACTCCACGTCAGGGACATTAATGTGCGCGAGGTGGGCTTTCCACAGATGGCAGACAGCGGATTTTCCGTAAGCAACTTCGAGAAACCCGTTCAGACACGGGAGACCATAAACGGTATGGCATATGAAACGGTCGAGTTTACGGCTACTGCCTTTGCCGCATCGGCGGCGAATTCACTTAAACTTGGGCCGGCTTCGTTAAAGTGCATAATAGTGGTCAGGGCAAGCCGCGGGCAGGGCCCGCGTGGGCCGTTTGACGACGATTTCTTTAATGATTTCTTTGGCTCGGCCCGGGCGGAGCCTATTGAGCTGAAGTCCGAGAGTGTTGCAATGAAGGTACTGCCGCTGCCGGAGGAAGGCAAGCCAAAGGGATTTAAAGGCACAATTGGCTCATTCGAGCTAAGTGCGTCCGTTGCCCCCCATGAGGTAAAGGCCGGAGACCCCGTTACGCTGAAAATGGCCATTACCGGAAGGGGCAATCTCAACAGCGCAACAGTCCCGGACATAGAAGACACCACTAACCCGGCGTTAAAGTTCTACGAGCCTCAGACGAAGCAGGACAAAGGCTCAAAGACCTTCGAGCAGGCAATCATCCCTCTTAACAACGCGGTTCAGGCGATACCGGAGATAGTCTTTTCGTTCTTTGACCCGGATAAGAAGTCCTATCAGACAATCAGACAAGGGCCGTTTCCGATAAAGGTTACTGGGGCCGCGGCCACAGGCGTGGCAAAGATAGTCGGCCCTCAGGCCGCGGGAAAACCCCCTGTAGAGAAAGAACTGCTGGGAAAGGATGTGGTGTTCATAAAGGAAGGCCCCTGTACGCTTACAAAAATAATGGACAGGCAGCAGATGCCTTATCAAAGCCCGCTGTTTTTGGCCTTCCTGATTGTGCCGCCACTGATATACATCGGGGCGCTCATATATGCAAAGCGGAGCAGGCGCCTCCGCCATGACGTGAAATATGCCAGAGGACTGAGGGCGCCAAAGAAGGCAAAGCAGGGGATAAAGGCAGCCGGAGGGTTCCTTGAGGCGGGGAAAGAACAGGAGTTCTACGATGCCGTGCATAAGACAATCTATGATTACATGGGCGATAAGCTGCACCTGCCGCCGGGTGAGGTAGCAAGTGAGAAGATATTTTCGATGCTGGAGGAAAAGGGTATTGAGACGGAGACGTTGAAAGAGATTTTTAAGGCCTGTGACATGGCACGGTACGCACGGGGCGGGCTGGGTGGACCAGAAATGCAGAGAATCTATGGCCACCTTGAGGACTTCATAGACCAAATGGAAAGGAGACGGTTTTAAAGATATGAAGTGGACAGCTTACATAGTTGCAGCCCTGGCAGTTGCCCTTGCCACAACTGCACCCTTGGCCGCGCAACCGGCTTCAGATGTGTTTAAAAAGGCCTCGGCACTCTATGTCGAGGGCAAATACGACGAGGCGATAAAGGAATACTACAAGCCGATTCAGGAGGGCTATGAAAGCGGAAATCTCTACTATAACCTCGGCAACTGCTTTTTGAAAAAGAACCACATAGGGTACGCAATACTATATTATGAAAAGGCAAGGAGGCTGATACCCGCGGATGCTGATTTGCGGGCAAACTATGACTTTGCGCAATCCCTGGTGAAAAACCGCCAGGCCATTGCGGCAAGGCCGTGGCTTAACCGTCAACTGGACAAGGTGTTTAACCCTCTTAGGACAGGCACCCTTACGGTATTGATTGTGTTGTTTTACGTGATGATATTTGCAGCTCTAACCGCCGGGATATTTGTTGAAAGATTAAAAAGATATTCAATCATGGCAATATCGTCAGCCGCAGTATTACTGATAGTATCGTCCTATGTCCTTTACGAACGGGTGAGCGCGGAGCAGTCCGTGGTATTGGTGGAAAAGGTGGAGGCCAGATACGAACCGTTTGACAAGGCAACGGTATTTTTCACGCTCTATGAGGGGATGAAGGCAGAGGTCATTGACACCAGCGGCCAGTGGTACAAGATAAGAAGGCCAGACGGCAAGGCCGGCTGGGTACAAAAGAACGACATCGGCCTGATATAGGGTGGACAGAGACAATTATTTAAAATAAACATTGATAATTATTAAATAAATTTGTCATACTGCCGACATGAATACTGTGATTGGATTAATGGTCCTGGATAGACGGCAAACATACAGGCGCTATGCAGGAAGAATGCCGCGTTGGCTCTCAGGACAAGGGTATAATAGTTGTACATTTAGTGGCTCAGTATGTCCATAAAAGACTCCGTTATAATTATAAAGAAACTGATTATCATGCTGCTGCCGATAGTATGCTGCCTTGCAGCCTCATGTGCAAAACCACCTGCCAGTAAGGAAGTTAAGAAATCCGGCGATATAATCAAAATTGTCCTGGAAGGCGTAATAACTCCATCGCATGAAGAGAAAATCATTTCCTCTATGACCGGACAGATAATGAAAGTAAATACTGCCAAAGGACAGAAGGTCGCCAAAGACCAGGTACTGATAGAGTTTGACCGTTTTAAGGCAGAACAGGCATATAAGAATGCCGTTATTACTTATCAAAAGGCGCAAGTGTCTGCAGAGACTTATACGGGTGAAAACACGGTTATAATTAACAATGCAAAGGAAAAGTTATTAAAGACATATGATTTATACAGACGTGGTTACTCATCTTTGGTGGAATTAAAAGATGCCGAGAACAATTATATAAACTCCAGAAACACTAATGAAAAGACAAGATTCGACCAGGGAAAATCTCACAAAGAGGCCACCAAAGAGGTTGAACGGGCCAGGCTGGAGATGGAAAATGCAAAGTACAATTTTCAAAACACCGAGGTGAAATCCATGATGAATGGCTTCATAACCGATCTTACATACTCCGCAGGCCAGAGTGTTTCATACGGAGATACAATCGGCAAGATAGCCAACATTGACGATGTTATACTTAAGGGAGGGTTCTCACCGGGCACATACTCATACATCAATAAAATACGCACTGCCGAGGTAAGCTGCCTGACTACCCCTCCACTTAAAATGAAGAGCCAGGTCAAGGACATATCCCCTATCGCAGATTCCGTGTTGGGAACTCCGGTTTTATTTATTCCAATAAAAAACCATGACTACTTGCTACAACCTGGAACCAAGTGCCTGATTTCTTTTAAAATCACAAAGGAACAGGCAAAGACGATGGGTTTGGACGACAGTGGGGATACGGTTAACATCAGAAGCCAGATTAAATAGTGGAAGACCAGGCACAGCCTATCGTAACATAGCAAGTATGTTAAACTTCTCCTTCATGAAGGCCCCGATAACTTCTCTTTGGAACTTTAGCGCTGACGTCTTAACTATATCGTCTATGGCCTTCTCAGGGAGCATACCTTTTCTGTGTGGCCTGTCGCTTATATAACCGACAAATACCTCACTTAAAGCCAGTATGCCAGACTCCATAAGTATCTCATCCCCGGATATGCCATTGGGATAGCCTGATCCATCATAAAACTCGTGGTGTTGAGCAATAATATTTGACACCGGATGGCTTATCGAGGATACGGGGGTTGATATTGCTGAACCTATTACCGGATGATTTTTAATCATGTCATATTCCTTTTGAGAAAAACTTAGCTCCTGTCCTGACATGTTTAACATATCGGCCATCATCCCGATGTCATGAAGTTTTGCCGCTGCGCTAAGGTCCTCAAGCCTGTTTTCGGATAATCCTATGCTTTTGCCAATTGCAAGCGATACCGCCTCTACACGTTCGGCATGGCCCGCATAAGAAGCATTGTCATTCTCATACGCGCTGACGGCTGTTTTCAGGAAATATAAATAGTTCACCCTTGCCTCTTCGGAGTTGAAGGCTATCATGGCCGATATAACATTAAGGAAGCTCCCGGTTTGCAGTATGTCGTCCTGAGTTACCCCTGAGCCCCTGTAAACATTGACCCTGACATTGCTGTTTCGTATGTAAAGGGTCTTTGCCTTTTCACTGTCAAAGCTGCCGGTGCCGGCAATGATTTTGTTGCCATTAATATCTATTTCAACGTTGTCGTAGTTGTTTGCCTTGAGAACCAATTTTCCTATAAATTTAAAATACATCTCTTCGTTAAAAAGCGGGGAGGAGAACACCTCTCGGGACCTCATCAGTATCCTGGTTTTAGTAAGCTCGCTCTCGGCCTTTTCTTTTTCGTAATAGTTTGCCAGAAGCACGGACAGGTAACCAAGTTCGGCCTTGATAGACTTGAAATCTATCTTATTGTAGGCGATTATTCTTATGGCAATATTTCGGGTTCCCGGTGCAAAGGTATAAAGATGGTAACGCCCCCGTTTGTTATATTCGTTTGTGTTGGTTATTGTCTGTTCCGGGCTGAAATCGCTTGATGCCGGACCAAATTCTATGATTTCCTTATTTTTTGAGTCTGTGCCGGAGGGGTTTATATCACCTGACGATCTTATCAGCGTATATTTATTGCCGATTTTCATATATATACCTATAGTTCTGACGTATGGCTCCATCTCCTTTATGGAACGTCCCAGTATATCTACCGACTCCTGTATCGAAGCCGCCTCAGAGAGCGCTTTTATCATAGCCGCCTTCCGGCCTCTGGAGTATGCCGCCTTTTTTGACCTTGCCGATCTGAATATTATTATTGCCAAAAGAAGGACTATCACCCCTATATAAAAAAAAGGAGGGATATGAAGCAATGAATTTATAAAAGAATAATATGCATTGATTATTATCCCTGGAAGCTCTTCCCTGAAATATGACTGCAGCCCTTCAATATCCATATTTGTATAACCTCCCTGTTGGAAGCTCTATAGCCTCCAGATACTTTTGTGACTCAAGATGAACCTTAACCTTTGCACCTGAAACACTCAGGCTTGTTTTATTATAAACGTCGTACAGACTTTTTACGTCCTGAGCGAGTTGAAGCTCGACGCTGTTTTTTTTCCCTGAAATTACTGCGATACCATTTCTGAAATACCGCACATAGGTGTGATTGTCAATGTTTTGAAATTCCCCCATTGGTGCCCCTATATTAAAGAAATAGACATCGTCAACGACGTGGTTTATGTTTACGTCGTCTCCGCATGTGAAGCCCGACGCCCCTGCTATATAACTTACGGCAAGGGAATAAAAAATTGCCTGTCTGTCCGGAAGTTTTTCATACATAGCGTTATCTGGCCTTGAGGTATCTCCTGTCTGCCTGTAAAAAGGAAAGGCATAGTTGAGAAAAACAAAACCTGCGTTTGGATTTACTCTGCGCGCCTGACCAAGCATTTCTCCGGCTATCTTCATTGACTTCTGAGGTGTATTAAACCATGTCTCGCACACCTTCTTTTTGCCTTCGTTCTTTATGTTTATTTCAGGTTGTTTATCGCCGCACTGTGCACCGGTAAACATGCTTTCGACAACGTCAATGTCGGCGTATTTGACCAGAGCCGCGTCCTTCGACTTAAATCCTCTGTTAAGTATTACAATCAGGCCGGTATCTTTCACTCTTTTCAGAAAATTCCCTGCTGCCGCGTCATAGTCCATTCCGGGGTGTCTCTTTTGGAAACTATCCGTTATGAAAGTGTATTTTCTCTCGTCTATATCGTAGAGTCCAGAGCCCCAGTCGAAAAAAATACCATCGTAATCGTGTGCTCGTACCTCCTCAGCCAGAGATTGAGCACGTGCCTCGTTAAGCTCCTCATCAGTCATGTCGTAAAAGTAATCGGCGCACCCGTATCTGCTGCCCATGGGGTTTGGGTCCGAATCGGAGGGGTCCAGGGTCCAGAACTCTTTGTTGTCGTAAACCCGTTGAGCCCATTCACCATTCCCTGAGCTGCAGTAGTAGAGCGCCGGAAGCCAATCGTAAAATATCAATTTTGCCCCCCTTGATTTGAGCCTTTTGACCGTTGCGGAATCTGCAAATTTGCCTGTCACCACAATATCGAACTGAGACAGGAACTCGATGTCAGGTTTCTTTAACTTGTTGTAATCAAAGGCAACCAATGGGATGCTTCCGGGTTGTTTAGTCTCTGGCACCGGCTTGCTGCAAGCCGGCAGCAATAATAGCAGATACAACGCCAGCCACCATTTCATACGTTGTCTCCCCTGAGTTTCATCTGCTGTTTTTGTAACATATCCTGATAGACCCTGTTGTCTATCAGATATACATCAACTACCTGCCCTTCAAACCAAAGCTTGATATTGTCATGGTGAGCCATGTACGCGACTACCCAGTCGGTAAGTTTCATCTTAATGTCCTTCTTCCACCTGTACCAGTATTCGTCTTGCCCTTCGTATTTGGTTTGCTGTTTTTCTATAGGAATTATAATATAATCGGTTGTTATTCTCAATATTTTATCGAATGGGTTATACTGCTGCAGGAAGTCCTGTGAATTAATATGGTAACCCTGAGACACCATTTGAGGAAATTCGAGCGTTGAGGAGACTAACTGGTAGGTAAACGGTTGAAACTCATCGGCTATTTTTGTTAATACATAAGGCATCTCATTGCTTTCGATCTTATACACGTTGTCCCAAAATGACGATGTGTCCATCCAGCGCGGTATGGCAATAATACTTAACAGAATCAATATGGATATAGCTGTAACCGAAATACTTTTATAAACTTTTTTTGGCAGGATTTTAAAAAATACCCACTCCACCGTGTAATAGAATACGGCGCCAAAGACAAGCGCGTAGGAATAGGCAAGGAAGATACGCAACCTTGTGTGGTTGACTAACTGTGGGGCTCCAAGATTCGGAGCCGCGTAAAGTAAAAGTACCCCAATCGATGTCAGCGAAACCATCGCAAGAGGAAGCCTGTGTTTTTTAAAAATAATGCTCGCAATTAAGATGGCAAGGGAAGCGGCAACAAGCAACAGTAAAAGCGGAGTCGGGTCGAGCAGCTGAATGGAATAAATAGTCGATGCGGCAACATCTCTGATGGCGCGCTTGCTGCCAATTAGTTTGTCGAGAACTGGGGCGGCAGCGCCTATATCTTCGGGAAGTCCATAGATTAGAAATTGCACCATCCAAGCACTTCCGGCAACTACAGCACAAGCAGCCGCCACGATAAATTTCGTAAGTGATTTAAAATCAAAATCAAGGAGTGTAAAGGCGTATATCAGCATCAGCATCGTCGTTGGAAACAATGGGATTGCCACACCACCATGTATGGACAGGATTATCGCAAGGCTCTCGGCATATAGCAAAAGATAAGTATATGACTTTTCCTTTATAAACTTTGCCAGAAAATAAATGTTTATCAGGAAAAAGCCCGACGCTACCTCATAGGGAAGGGTTGTGGTAAAACGCCAATAGAACAGAAAAGGAGGATCTGTCAGGTACCGCTCTGCCACTGGTAAAGGATCGTAATAAAATTTGAGGATTGACAAATCAAATATCTGAGGCGCCTTGCTCGATGAGACAGATCCAAAAAATGCGTCCGCCAACGGACTTGCAAGCAACACACCAAATATCATAAGCGCTATTGCGGCAAAATGTGTCTCTTTGCCGAAAAACCTGTTTATGACATATACTATCGTCAAGCCTGAAAACAAGAGATAGACCACGGGGAAGAGATTGTATAAGGAAACTGTGCCTACGTAGGAAAAAATCGATAATGTATAAAGCATCACAGGGCCTGACCACATATAGGGCGCTCCGGCAACTATGTCAAACAGGACATTAAGCTTCAGTATATTATTCCAGTAATAATATTGATACATATCTGGAACTGCACCGGCGAGGCTGATGAAACTCCTGTACAGCCTCAGATACATGGCATACAACCCGATTATAAGTACAGGATAAACATACATCATGCTATTGAAAGAGAATATGATTTTCAGCGCCCTGCCCCTGGCACGCATTCTTGAGGACATAATCCTGGCGATAACTCTCCATCTGTCAAAGATTTTAAGTAAATTCAGGATGGATTTTATATATAGCCCCTTTACGTGCGCATAGATCCCTATTTTATAGTAAAACTTAAGAAAGAGAAATCTTACACAGAAAAAGAAGATTATTACCAACCCGAAGCCAAATACCTTTATGTATATAAGTAGTGGAAATATAAGCGTAATAACTGCCGTCATGTGGATTATATTGAATATAACCCTGTCAAAAAGATTTTCTATATACTCTTGTGGAAATATCCTCAGAGGCACCCAGTAAAAAAACATATAGGCTACGAAAAGTAACCTTATAGTGTTTAGGGCCTGTTGAAGCAGTATTTCACGTTCAATCATAGAACAGCCAGGACAACAGGTCAAGGCGCAGTGTTTCACCATCAAAGTATGTGTTTCTGTAATCAAACGGTGCAAGTGTAATTATTTTTCCCTTTCCGTAGTCCGCAACACTGGCGTAAACATTACCGCCAGAGCTGACTATCTCTGTGCCTTGCACTGTAAAATAAAGCCCGCGGGAATCGGTTTGTTCGAGAAGCAGTTTGTTGATACTGCCCTTTAACACCTTTTTAATGGCCGGGTCGGGTACAATTTATATTTGTATCTTAACCACATTAAATTCATCAATACTGTCTGCCTTAAGAACGTTAAGGCTTATTTTATGCCCAAATATCGACATGCCTTTGAGCTTTTCGACTATATCGTTAATGCTCTTTTCATTAAACCTGTTTATCTTCATATCATATGGCGACACGTAAATAGCCGATTCGATCCATAGAATACCTCCTTCTTTTATCCACTTCTCAAGGATTTCCATCTGCAGTTCGGATATGTTATATGAGTACGCAATGTTTTTCATAAGGTCATCGTACGGCAGATAGAGGTCGCCTACCCATAGCGGCATGATGTAAAGAATATCATAGTACCTCTGGTTATGCCTCATTTTCCAGAAATCGGCCTGTTTGATAAACTCGGCATTAAACGCTGTGGACTTAAACTGAGAATAGAATTCAGGGGGATATTTACCGGCAAAGTTCTCGGCAGGACGATAGGATATAAACGGAAAACCCTTTAAAATCGATGGTCTGGTATCTTTGTATTCCCTCGAAACACTGCTTTCAGGGATAGGGAACGTGTGGATTTGCACTGGTTTATTATAATCTAAATCGTCTAATCTGCTTGTAGCTATGCTCGTACAACCACAGATTAATAGCGCTGTCAGCAGCAAACAAAACCTTGTCTGAAACAACTTCATTGCCATGCCGGCAGCTTTCCCTGTTATTATCTTATTCATTTATGAAATTACCTCCTGTATTATAATTGCATATTCAGCATTATTTCAACATCTTGCATTGCATGATGTTTACAGCTCATCTTGCAGCCTTACAAAACTAACACCCTCAGATTTCCAAAAGTCAAGCAACGCCTCAAGCAGCCAGGCAACCCTGTTGCCGTGTGGCAGGTAGAAAATCTTTCTTTTCAGATCAAGCCGCAAACGCCCCTTGTCTTTGGCCAAATCAAAAGGATGCAGATAGAACATGGCACGGTCTTGTTTCATGTGTCTCCATAGCACCTTGTATAATCTTAAAGAAAGATGGTTGACCCACAAAAGGCCGTGAGGCACTCTCAGTTTTGGGATGGAATCTATCTGGAATTCCATAAGGCCGCTCTGCTTAATGGCATCAAGGAGGGCATCATTGCCTTGTACCCTCCTGAGGTGTCTTGCGGCGCTTATTCCCGTGGTATCTGGAAGGGATGAGTCGTAGAGAAAACCACACGCCGCGGCGGCATGAATCACTGCTTCATTTATAAGGAACTGTGGGGCACGAAATCCCTTTACGTCAATATTGAATATATCCCCGATGATTTTTTTTGATCTGTTGAGCTCGTCATTTATTTTATCAGACGGCCATCCTCTGTAGTCTGTATGAGTGTACCCATGTGAGGCTATCTCGTGGTTGTCGTTTAAGGCCTCAGAGATAAGGCCAGCGGCTGGTTTGTAGCTAAATATCTCACCAGAGACAAAGAATGTTGCAGCGACACCATACCTCCTGAACAAACGCAGGATCTCCGGCAGACCATCATCCAGGCCATAATAGCTGTCATAAAGGCCTATGTCTTTTTCCACGTCGACGGTAATTGAGATCTTCATCTGCCTCTCATTATCAACGCAATAATGTTTAACGTTATTACAGATAGAAGTGGTAAGATGATAAAACCAATCATACTCATGGCGATAGTCTTTTCGCTTGAGATATTGGCAAGACCCATAATGAAAATGAAGGCGACATCCCTTGTGCCAATCCCCGCGATAGAGATGGGCAGCAGGGTAATCATGCTTCCAACCGTGTAGCATAACAGCAGAATGCTGGTAGTTATATCGACATTAAGGGCATGAGAGTCGCATATCGCAGAGATTGAAAAACATACGTAAGTTAAGAAGGTAACTATACATATTTCAGGGAGCGAATTTTTACCGGAATCTATTACTTCCCTGAAATATGAGATATAACGTCCCTTTATAAAAAAAGCCAGTACCAGCGCGGCTGCGGCAATGATAATCAACAAAACGGCTTTGTTGAAATTAAAGGAGAAATAAGAACTTAAAAGATTAAAATTCATGAGAAACGTAACCATGAACAGAAGTGTGATGGAAAGGATGTCTGCCATCCTTGCAAGTATGAATACTCCAGTGATATGGATTTTCTTTTCGCTCTTTCCCATCAATGCCACGGCGTTTGCAATATCGGAGACCAGGACGTTGCTTATCTGGCCCATAAAGTTGGCGTAAGAGTAGATTTTAAGGAAATAAAAATAATCCACGCTTATCTGGTTTTTCTTAAGGAGCATACGAATCCTCCATATTTTACAAACATGTAAAAGGATGAGAAAGAGATATGAAAGGATGAGAAATTTTATATCAATATTTTTAAACGTGTTAAGAAACGCCCCCATGTCAACAAATTTAAGAAACAGGATTACCATAAGCATGGGGCCTATAAAATGGGCGCTTTTTTTCAGTAAACCCATTTTCTTATGTACACCCCAATGTTATCTGTTACCAACGATGGCAGCTTCGACCATAGCGGGGCAATAAAGCTATATCTCTGTTTTACCGGGCTATCCAAAACGCCTTCATATCCGTTTGCCGTCAATGTGAAGGTGTGAATGTAGAGTTTAACGGGGCTGCCTCCGAGTTTTGATTTATATGAAAAATTTCCGCCATCCTCCTCACATCTTCCAAGTACCAGATACCGGCAGCCGTTTTCAACCCCCATCTCCATAGCCTTGAATTCTATAAGATGGCCGACTTTATGTCTGAGATATTTATCCTCCACTGTCAGGTAAATATTATAGAGGTAATCGTTAAAGAAAATATAAAACCCGGCGCCAACCGGCTCATCGCCTTGTCTTACCACAATGGTGAAACACAGGCTGCCAAATGACTCGGAGATTTTCTTTATATATGCGAATCTGTGAGGAGGGGTGCCAAATTCTCTCATCTTTTTCAGATAGACCCTGTAGAAATCCCTGAGAGAGCCGTCGTCGTTTGCAATGGTTACCTGAAAGTTCTTCTTTAGGGCAGCCCTCATTTCATTTCTTGTTCTCCCCGATTTAATATTCGGTATAATCATCTCTTTAGTGTCGGCAAGCCCAGCAATCATAACGGCCTGGCCGGTAGCGGCGGCAAAATCGCCTATGGCGTCTTTATTTTGAAAGATCTTTATTTTGGGGATTTTCAATGTTTTCTTTATAAAATCGAGGTACTCCAGATAGAACTCCAGATTAATAATGCCTGCCGATTCCACATGTGGAATGCTCACCAGTTCGTCTTTCAGAAACGGGGCCTTTACGTGGAACAGGGGCAGTACGGATTTAATCTCACCGTTATCTTCTACAAACAGATAGTAAGGTTTAAAGCCGTAAATGTCCCGAAGAATCGACGCCCAGTGCGAGTTGTGATAGAGTGTGCCTTGTTTGTCAACAAAGGCGTCCCACCGGACAGTCTCCTCAGCGTTATTTAGATCCAGAACCGAGACGGTCATCTACGCTCGTTTTTTATAAACGTGATTTCCTTCCTCAACATCGAGATTTGTTCTGAAAGCATCCCGAGGATGAATATGAGCATGCTAAAGAGAAAGAAAAATATGTAGTTTTTCCCTATGGTTCTGTTTTGAAACAAGCTGATGCTAATCGAAACAAGCCCAACAAAAAGGGAGTAGAGACTAATAGGCATGAAAAACTTCAAAGGATCGAATATCAGAATCAGCCGGATAACAAGCACCAGGGTTTTAAATCCATCGCTTATGGAGACACGGCTCTTGCCCTGAGTCCTTTTTTCCATTCTGATGTTAATCCACTGTACCTTGAAATCCTCTTTGTATGCCAGAACCATCGACGTGGTGTGCAGTGAAAAACCATCCGGCAACATAAAGAGAAAAGGCAGGATCTTTTCCGTTCTGAAGGCCTTAAGGCCGCAGTTATGGTCTTCATTGTGCTCGCCGGTAAGGCTTGATACGACCTGTCTTATCATAATCTTGCCTGCCGCCCTTATCATGCCGGAGGCGTAGATGTTCTCTCTCTTAGTAAACACGGCGTCGATGCCGGGTGTGGCTTCTACCGCATTTACCACCTTTATTACCTCTTCTATCGGGTGCTGGCCATCGGAGTCCACAAAGATTACAAAATCACCTGATGCGTTCTTTATCCCTGTTTTTAATGCCGCACCGTTGCCGCGGTTATTATTGTGTCTGATTACTTTGTCCGGGTTATATTTGGCGGCCTCCTGTGAGGTGTCGTCCGTTGAGGCATCGTCAACTACTATTATCTCCGCTTGCGGGAAATTGCTCCGAAGCTGCGACAATACCGCCCCAATATTCATCTGTTCATTATAGGCCGGTATAACAAAGCTTATTTTCATCTAATCACCTCAATATGCCGAATAGTAGTAGTAGTCATAACGTTTGAAAAACCTCAGGCCATAGTATGTGCTTACAGCCGCAAATACAAACCCTCCAATAGTCAGTCCCAACACGGCATAGTAATAGCTGAAGGCACGGCTGGCAACCATTCCGACTAAAAAATTTGTCAAAGTGCCAAAGATAATTGATTTGATGGCAAAGTCAGGGCGCGAGTAGGCAAAAAATATTATACAGTTAAGCAGCGCCCAACTCAGAAATATATACCCTGTAGAGGCCAGAAAGAAAACCAATATATGTATCTTATTGAAAAACACTGAAAGAAACTTAAAAAACCCTTCATTGTATGAAAATATAAACGGTATATAATAAGCAAAAATTACGGATAATATCCCCATCAATAAAAACGTCAGGGCTGCAATATAATAAACCCTCTTAAAGTGGTTGTTAAAATACGCCACCTCCAAAGACTTGAATTCGTTAATCTTACGATATGCAAAAACACCCAGCTCATATATAAAGACCTCCTCAAGGGCAATCGTAAAGATAAGCGGGATAAGCGCCCAGTCCAAACCAACCTCGTATGGATAGTTAAACCACACAAAGTATGGCAGATAATGATCGCCGGTAGTCCACGCGAGTAATCTGTCCATCACGATAAACGCAAAATAAAAGCTGCCATAAATAAAATAAGGGTAGATTGTGTAAACAAGGGCGGCTGGCCGGGGGAGCGCGAAGCCTTCAGATTTGGATTCCCTTTTCAGCTTTGCCATCCTGTAAAAACTTGCGGCATTTGCAATTACTATAGCAAAAATAAGGGACAGATACTGCGAGACGAAGATAGAAAAGCCTAATACCAGATAAAAGATATATACAAAAACAAGTCCGCTAAAGACAATCAGCGATATGGTAAAGTAGGCTTCAAGCATGTAAAAGATGGCAAGCGCCGTAAAAAAGACGCTAAGCAATACAAAATACGCTATAAACAACATAAACATGTCCGACGGGAAAAGTTTCGCGAATAAATTAATAATTACAAACGCAACCGACAGGATGAGAAGCTGCAACAGCCCTACAAGATAAAGTGTTCTCGTAATATTCGCGGCAAGAATATTCTCATCCATCTTTAAATAAAACATACCTTTTCTGCCGATTATCTGTGTAATGCCACCGGTCAGGGCAAGGGCCAGTAGTGTGGCAAAGGCAATGACTGTGGCGTCTCTGAGTGTAAAATCAATGCTTGACCATATTCCAAAGCCAACAATAGTCATCGACACAATCTGAATTATCATGGGAACCGCAAAAAGCATACCTTTAAGATAATTCTTTACCACCCTTATTACAATATTCGATTTCTCAACCTTAATTTCCTTTGGCTTATACGCGGGGGAGTTTATATATACATATAACAGCTCGGCAAGGGCAAATAGATCGGGCACCTTGTAGTCCGTGGCGGCATCTACGTCTCTGTAACCGTTAGTTTCAAGCAGCGCGGTAATTTCCCACTTATCAATGGGCTTGCCCTTTTCGTCCGTTATGATTTCAAGGAGAGTCTGGTAGTCCAGTGGCGCCGATGCCTGTTGTGTCTCCGCGCTCAAGATATTGGCACCTCGGCGTCAACCAGCGAGTAGTATGCATTCCTGTAATTATTCACCATGTCCTGAATTGTAAAACCTCTTAAAACCCTTTGCCTGGCGTCTATTCCTATTTCTGCCGCCTCGGCAGGGTTGTCCAACACATGTATTATCGCGTCCGCAAAGGCCTCGTAGTCGCGTGGTTTGACAATGTAACCATATCCCTCAAGTACCTCTTTCGTACCCCCTACGTCTGAAGATATCACAACCTTCTCACAGGCCATCGCCTCGATTACCGAAAAAGGGAATGCCTCTGATATGCTGGTCAATAGTACTACATCGCCCTCGTTGTTAGCAAGTTCAGGAGAAGAGGTCTTCCCGGCAAAGATAAAATTGTTTTTAATACCAAGGGCATCGACTAACTCCATACATTTAGTGTAATACTTCTCGCTGTTTACCGGCCCATAGAGCTTGAAGACCACATTGTCTCTTTTTTTCAGTACCGCGTCACAAGTTCTTATGAATGTCTCTATATCCTTAAGGGGGTCTATACGTGCCACCATCACTATGGTCGGATTAAGATTAGCTTCGACATCCGTCTTTCTGAACTTGTTGAGGTCGATTCCATTGTAAATCACTTTAATTTTTTCGGCCGGCGCTCCGAATTTGACCTCCCAGCGTTTGTTGTACTCACAGACAGGTGAAATCTGATCGGCAAAATAATAATTCAGTCTTGATATGGTTGAAACGAGATGCATAAGAAAGTCCTTGGTAAATTCCGGCATTTTCTCTCTTGACGCGTAAAGGTACTGTTCTCTGACGTATATGCCATGCTCTGTCAGTATGAACTTTGAGCCTTTCATGAGTTTTGCCACAATGCAGGGCAGGCCACAAAAGGCTGCCGCACTGGAGTGATAAATATCGGCCTCTATTACCGGAGTAAGCAACGATATGAAAAACCTGTAGAGCCATCTGAGGCTTTCCACGAAGTTATATATGGCGGGCGAGTTGCTGCGGCCTTTATAGACGTGAAGCATCATGTCATAAAAAAGGTACCATACCCTCTGTGAACGGAAGGTAGTGTGATAATCGAATCGCTTGAAATATTCGTGAAACTCCAGGAGGGTCTCACCAAGCATCCCAAGGTCAGCGTTGTCATCGTAAATAGACATGACAACCGTTTCAATTATTTTTATGAATTTATCCTCTGTGGCACTATCATACGTTTTCACTTTCTTCATATATGTCTTGTAGAAGGCAATGTTGGAGATAAACTCATTAGGCTCTTCAGTTCCCCACAGTGGTATGGGTAATACGTCGATAACATTCAGGGGAATGTCGAATTTCATCGATATGTACGGGTGCATAAGGATTGGCAGGATATAGAAATCGACATCATCCATCCCTTTTATAAGCGTGTCTGCCCATGTGCTGACCCCTCCGGTGTAATATGGGTATGTCCCTTCTGTGGTCATAACTACTTTCAACCTGTTATCTGTCATAAGGGTAATTCAAAGCCTGAATATACGCTGAGATTTATCAACATCTGTTGAGTTATAATGGTGTTTCTTATCAGTTCGATTTTTGTCGTTATTAGTTCGCTCCATGACTCACGTACCTCACGATATTCTCCAAGCCCCTTGTCAAGCCTCTCCATGGCAGTTTTCAATCTGTCTTCGTTACTGTCGTCGATCTGCTTAAGTATCTCCAGCTGAGATTGAAGTTTCCTGTAATCGGTATATATTTCGAATATGGTTTGAATAATTTCCTTTGTTATTTGCTGCAGGTTCTCCTGTCTCTTAGCAAGCTCTCTCTGCTCTGCCCGCACCTCCGACTTCTTCACACCACCATCGAAGATGGGCAGAGAAAACGACAAAAACGCACTGGCTGGAACATTGCCAGATTGTCCCTGTGCGTTTTTTTCATGATGCATGCCTACAGAAACACTGCTATCCACACGCAGGCCCCCTTCGGCATCCTTTTCGGCTATCTTGAACTTCTGAATATCTACCTGCAGGCGTGCCTCATTTACGCTCTTATTGTGTACCGCAACGTACTTTTGAAGCGTTTCCACATCCATGGAAAAGTTAATATTTAAAGGCACAAGGACAAGCGGTTTTTCATAATAGAGCTCTCCATACTGCCTGAACGCTGTTTCTGTCTTTAATATTGCGGCTTTTTGCTCGACAAGCTCTCTCTCTAGTTTCAGGTGTTCGTTCTTTGCCGTAAGCAAGTCGTATCTGGAGAGTTTTACCTCCTTCTGGTGCCATTTGTCAATTTTTTCCATAAATACCTTTTGACGCTCATACTGCTCCTTCATATATTTTAATGACTCCTGCCTGTAATATAGCTCTGCATAGTAATTTGCAGCAGTTACTATTATGGCATCCTTCTTTTTGAGAAATCCAGACTCTGTCAATTCTTTGAAAACCGCATACTCTTTTTGCAGAATCTGTTTTTTCCCGCCATCGTAGAGATTTTTGGTAACAGTTAGCGCTAATGTCCCCTGCGGCCCTTTATTGGATAAATCACCACCTAATATCTGATACGCGGTATCCTGATTATATCCGGCAGAACCGGTAAGTTTCACGTTAAAATCATATAGCTCTATATCCCTTTGAAATAAAATCATGCTTTTGAGATAGTCCTGTCTATTGGCCTTCATTGAAGAATTATTCCCTAAAACCATCAATATGTAATCTCTGAATGTGAGGACAGCAGAAGATTGCATGTCTATGTTGGTATTACCCATAAACCGGCTCTCCTGCGTAATCGCCTCCGGAGGGGTTGCCGTTGCCAGAGCTGGCTCTTGTACTGGCGCCGGAGGGTTAGGTTCTGGCGTTGTTTCCTTCTCTATGGGTGGCTCTGATACCTGTGTTACTTGCATTGGTTCTTCTTTGGTGTCTGGTGGTGGTGCTGCCGCAATGTCAGCTGCGTCAGCTATAGTTTCCTGGTCCGTTTGTTTCGACCCGTTGTACTCCTGCGTAATCGCCTCTTGAGGGTTTGCCGTTGCCAGAGCTGGCTCTTGTACTGGCGCCGGAGGGTTAGGTTCTGGCGTTGTTTCCTTCTCTATGAGTGGCTCTGATACCTGTGTTACTTGCATTGGTTCTTCTTTGGTGTCTGGTGGTGGTGCTGCCGCAATGTCAGCTGCGTCAGGTGGAGTTTCCTGGTCATAATGGCAAAGCGCCTGTATTTTACCCTCAGATGGTTTTGTATCAGAGGTTTTGAATGAGTCGGCAGATATATTGACGGCTATCCTGTGAGGGTTGGTGAGAGTCAAAACCTTATACTGATACTGGCTGTCATTGTTCAACTGAAGTACAACCCTTACGGTGTGCCGATTAGCCTTGCACATATAAACTTTTTTTAACAAGGCATCGGAGATGTATTTATTAGATATGGCAGAGTTGTCAGCAATGGTACCTTCAATGTCAAGATAAATTATCTTATCATCAAGAAGCTCTGAAGTATTATAATTGGATGGCGATGCCAGATTGATAACGACACTTGCATACACGTAGGATTGTACCACCTGTATATTGCCGATTTTGTTATCTGGCACAGATGATAAAGCAGGTGAGGTACCAAACAATAAAATAAGAGTGATAAGTAGAAATATACCGGTTTTATGTCCGATAACCCTGATGGCCATTGTCACCTTCGTAGTCATACTATGGGGTTTTACCTGTCACAATGGTTTTCTTACTCAACGAATATATAAATGCAGGTATCTCTGACACGGACTTA
Organism: Nitrospirae bacterium MYbin6; assembly: GCA_002753305.1. Taxonomy (GTDB): domain Bacteria; phylum Nitrospirota; class Thermodesulfovibrionia; order Thermodesulfovibrionales; family Magnetobacteriaceae; genus Magnetominusculus. Next base: position 8,417 of record PEAC01000027.1, on the reverse strand, counting down.
TAGTTCATAGGGAATCTCCCAGGGTAAACCAAGGCCGGGAGAACTATAACCAGTTGCCTGTCCTCTTTAATCTGCACACCGCTTGCCTTTGCCAATTCTATAATATAATCGGCTACATTGGCAGAACCTTTAGCCTTTATATTTGGCTGCACTGCCTTTGTCCCTCTAACACTAACGCAACTCTCCACCTGATAAACCGGCTATGGGGCTTTGCCTGGCGCAGCCGGTGTCTTCTTACTCAACGAATATATAAACGCAAGTATTTCCGCCACTGCCTTATATAGTTCCTGTGGGATTTCCTGGTACAGGTCGAGGGCCGAGAGGATTTCCACTAATTGCTTATCCTCTTTAATCGGCACACCGCTTGCCTTTGCCAGCTCAATAATCTTATCGGCCACCGTGCCGGAGCCTTTTGCCGTTATCTTTGGCGCATCTGGTGTGCCTTTCTTATATTTTAGCGCCGCTGCCTTTCTTTTTCTGTCTTCCACAGTCTATATACGCAAGTCCAGGCCGCCGGATTTGGTTTTTTCGGCAAAGTCAAGCTTGCTCTTTTGTCCTATATTGATTATCTTAAGGGACAGGCCGCTTTCCGCGAAACGCTTCTCAAGCTCTGCCTTGTTCTCCATGATGAGTTGTTTGGTCGAGCCTTTTTCCGCGTTGAATGAAAGGAAGAACCCCCCGTCTGCCACAGTTACCGATATGGAGAGCTTGCCAAGCCTGTCAAGGTCGAGATTTATATCACAGGTGAACGATTTCTTCGCATGATACTTGTTCTTCTTAAACAGCAGCTCGCCGTCTCTGAGTTCATTCCACGAAAACGGCAAAAACGTACATACCATGTCATTAGCGCGCGAGGTCAACTGAAAGAACTCTATGTTCTTTATAAACTTATCTACAGTAGCTGTTAATTCATCACGGTTGGCCTGGGAATATTTTAAGGCCTCCGTCATCTTGTCGCTTTGCAACAAGTCCTTGATCTTCAGAAGCAGGGCCTTTTGGTCGTCGTTTACGTTTACAGACGCCTTGGCATGTTCGTTTTTCGACAAGCCATGGGCTGAAATTATGTCGTCAAGCTTTTGTTTGATGGACGTTAACAACTGGTTGTCCGAGCCTGCCATGTTGTTGACGGCTTGTTTGAGCTGAAGCAGCGTTTCACTGGCGTTATCCGCGTTTAAGCCACGAATTCCCTCGGATGTCCTGATGAGCAAATCGTTTAAAAGCATACGCGTCTGTCCGTCTGTGCGTGGGTCGTTAATGCCGTCGACGGCCGTTTGCATTATCGAATTGAGCGCGTTTTTTGCCATCAGGACTTCCGGGGAATTTTTAAGTTCCTGCAGGGCGGCCAGCTTAATGCGGGTTTCAAACAATACGCCTGACCCTTCAACGGATGTCCTGAGGGTTTGGGCGTTGAGGCGTTCCATTGCGGGCATCATCGCCTCGAGCATCTTAAACTCCGGGTTGTTGCTTCTGACAAGGCCGGGTATGGTATTAAGCAGGCCCTTTAAATTCTGAACATCGGAAGAGGTAAGCCGCGCCCCGGAAAGCTCCGACAGGGCGCTCTGGATTTTCTGCTGAATTGTATCCACGGTGGATGTGGACGATGGGAACTGCTCAGTGCCCATAAGCCTGAGCCTGACCTCCTTATCCCCTCCCAATACCTCAAGCGATATACGGTCACCCTCGGCTAACTGCACATTGGTCCTGGCCATCAGCACACTGCCCTGCGTACCTTCGCCCTTGCCTGCCGGAGGGGTTATGCGAAGCATTATCAAGCCTGATTCTATGATATCCAGTACGTCGGCACTAATCACATCGCCTGAGACAAGGGCAATCGGCCTGCCCTCGGGACGTGTCAACGTTACTACATTGTCGGTCCTGCTTATAACTATGTTATCGGTATTGATGTTCACTCAAGACTCCCCGGATGCCGCAAACGTAAACAATATACAAAAGGCCTATATCTTATCCAGTACGACCTGAACGCCTAACATAATTGAGGCATTAAAGAGAAGCGGGCCGTGAAAATTGGCTATGACCCGTTCATTTTCCACCCTTATGATTACCAGAATTACAAGGTCTTTGGCATCTTCTAACTTGAGATACCTCTTTGTCGTAGGGTCAAGGGTCAGCTTAAAATCCGGCACTAAGACCATCGGCTCTACAACGATAAAGGCGACATCAGGGTCATCAATCGCGTGCAACCACCTTACAACTGTGTCATTGTGATCAAGCAACACATATCTTTTTATAGAAGGAAACCCTACAATGCCGTCAGGGAATGTGATTACCTTATCGGAATCCACCTCCACCTGCCCGAACCTCGATGTCTCAAATATGACCTTCTTATCGTTGGAGTACATCTTTTATCTTCTCGAACTCTCCGCTTGTAAGCCCTAATGATAAGATATTTTCAGTTCTTATCTTTTCATAAAGCTCGTTCCTGTAGATTCTGACGCCGTGTGGGGCTTCTATCCCGAGCCTTACCTTGTTGCCCTTGATCTCTACTACCGTAATCGTGATTGAGTCACCTAGCTTTATGGCTTCTTCTGACTTCCTTGTCAATACGAGCATCTTGCCCCCTATCTTTTTTCATGCTTAGAGCATCCTATCCTCACTAAGCACCTATTTGTGTGCTATATTTAGTGTATCATACTATTCCGAAAAAAAACCTCCTGTTATTTCAAGAAATCCAGCAAGGACTGAAACATCACCTGGCTTGATGACTGCCTCAACGCCTGCAGTGCCACCTGTGACTTGGATATGTCTGACGTTGTCTTAGTCATGTCGGCGTCTTCCACGTTCGACAGGTATGTCATATGGTTGAACGTGTTGCCTTCGTTGTCGTTATGTATCTGTTGCATGAAGTTGAGCCTCGCCCCAATGGTTGCCCTTACCATGACGGTCTTTTCTATGGACAATTCCATAGGCTTTAACATCGCGTTCATTCTGTCAACGTTATTGGTTTGAAAGGCCTCTTCGATTACCCTTGCCATGTCCATGTAATTGGAAAACGAAAATTGATCAAACCCAGCAACACCAGGATCACTTGAGGCGCTTATGTTTACCGTTACCAAGCCCGGCACAGTATCAGATGGCGTGAAACGCGCAAAATTGCCCGTCCCTATTTTCATGGAAATCGTACTGTTAAGAGAAAACGCAAAGGCATCCGAACCGGTGATGTTCTCGATAACCCTGGCAGACGTGTTCACATTAATTTCCATTACATTGGTGTCTCCCTGATAAACATAAAAGCCGCCAGTGGAGGCTACTGCTACCGGGGATGTAACAAAACTTGACAGGTTTGTCAATTGCCCCGAAAACACATACCTGTTCCTTAAACGGCTTACCGATAAGGCATAGAGTGCGTCCTTTATCACGCTTATCTCTTTACCGATTGCCTCTCTGTCTACCGGTCCTCTGGAGCCGTTTACACCGTCTACCATAAGCTCCTGCATACGCTGGAGGTTTTCAACAACGCTTGACATTGCCGTATCGCTAAACTCAAGAAATGACTGGGCATCGTCTATGTTTCTCTGATACTGGTTCGAGTTTGCTATCTGTACCTTGTAATCCAGGGCCTTTGCCATGCCGGGGACATCGTCTGAGGGTCTGTTTATTTTCAACCCCGTTGCAAGCTGCTCCTGTGATACATAGAACTTTGAGAATGTATCCTGAAAACTCTTTTGCGTCCTGTTCAGGAACATGAAGTTTGATACTCTCATAGTTTCACCAGTATATCCAGCAGGTCGTTGGTCACGTTTATAAGCCGTGAGGCCGCCTCGAATCCCTTTTGAAACCTCACGAGATTCATCGCCTCCTCATCTAAGGACACCGCTGAGACCGAGTCCCTCTTCTGCTGTATTTGACTCATCATGTTGTTTGAAAATGTCAGATTGTCGTTTGCCGTCCTCGCGTAGTTACCGCTTGTTGTGACAACAACCGCGTAGTAGTCGCTTATCGTGCTATTGTGCAACTCCGGGTTTATCTGCTTGGCAAGGTCAGTCATGCCAAGGGCATTGCCGTTAGACCCGGGCACATGTGCCGGTGAAGTTGCCGCCGCTAGTTGCGATGTATTTGTAACCAGAACCTTCGCGTCGCGAATGGCTGACTCTATCGGCGATATCTTAAACACATCGCCTGTCGAAGGATTGCCGGCGAATGTTATCTGCATACCATCAACCGTAATCTTGCCACCTGAGAGGTTGCCGCTTATTGAGGTCTTATTTTTTATGTCATATAACTGATAGTTATTACCTCCGGTAAAGCGAACCTCGTACTCTTTATACATGAGGGCCGTGTTGTCCAGTATAACCGCTGACGCCACGGAGGCCGTCGAGCTGTTTGTGTTCAGGGTGTATACGGATGGGGGGGTAAAGATATCTCCTCCCCTCTGGCCGTCGAGGTTGTAGCCTTTGCCCTGGACAATGTTTACCTTGTTTGTCAGTGCCGCAATAAGCCTTCGCAGCTCTGAAATCGCGGCAGGCAGTCCGCTTTGGTCGCTGTTTTTCAGCTCAAGGTTTGCCCCTATCTTTCCACCAGTCACCTTTGAAGTTATATCTATTCCGTCTAATTGTAACTGCATCTTGCCGTCCACCTTCTTTTGTATCGTCATGGGGTGGATGATGTTGCCCGTGCTGACAAGGTTTCTGTCGCCGATGATAACCGTAAGCCTTCCAGTTTTATCCTCAAGTGTGTTGAAGTTGATAAGGCCGGCAAGTTCATTCAATGCCCCCTGCCTCTTATCCCTCATGTCGTTTGCCCTCTGAGTGGAACCACCCTCTGTTTGAGCAACACCATCGTTATAGTATGCTATATTAGAGGCAAGCTGATTTATTCGCTGTACCATGTCAGGAACTGATATGTCTATCGATTTAACTATATCGGTAAACTTATCCTCAGTTGTTTTGGCCTTGGTTACGATTTCCATGGCCTTTGCCAGGACAACGCTCCTTTGTTCCGGGGATTCAGGGTTTGTTGAGACATCCTGCCATGAGTTAAAGAAATCCGTTATCGAGCTTGCAAGCCCTACACCTTGCTGTTCATTATACGCGTCCTCTAATTTTGTGTATATGTCCTGAAGGACGTTCTGCCTTCCATTGCTTTGGTTTTCGAGCAGCATCTGCGTCTGTATAAAACTGTCATAACGCCTCATTACCGCTGCTACGTTTACACCCCTGCCAGTCGCCCCGACAAGATTCACAGGCGGGCTGTTAACCTCCAGAATCGCGTCCTGTTTGCTGTACTCGGGGGTATTAACGTTGGCTATGTTATTACCCGTAACGTCCAGGGCCTTCCTGGTTGTCATCAGGGCCGATGTCGCTATGTCAAATAATGCTCCTAGTCCCATTTTAAGCCTCCCTCGCAAGGAATACGCCGGTTTTCCCAACCATTGTGGGGTTGACGCCGTGTATGTTTAAAAAGTTTATATTGTTCCTTACGTACTTCAGAGACCGGTCTATCAGTACCTTATTGAACTCGTTTAACTCTTCTATGCTTTGCAGCAGAGATTTCAACATCGTGCGTATTTGATTAAAGTCCATATCGCCCGTTATCTCCGCCAATGTGTTGAGATTCATATCCATGGACGCCTTATGCCCATGCTCGGATGAGACATTGTTTATCTCGACGACAAATTTCTTCATCAGTCTCAACCGTTCCTCCTCGAGGAGCCTCAGCTTCAGCGTCTGAGTATCCTTCTCCTTAGAAAGCCTCTCCATTCCATGCTCATCGAAATCTATAAGACTCTCGCGCTCTTTTCTCAGTAGCTCAAAGAGTGCCTTATATCCTTCGATTTGAAGGGTGAGCACTTTCTTTATGTCGTTAGCGGTTTTCACGCAATCTCATCCAGCATTTTTCCGGCTATGTCGCCAGGGTTTACATTATAAGTGCCATTGCCTATGGATTTCTTTACGTCATTGATCTTGTCATCCCTCACATCGGGAAGTTGGCCAATCGCCCTTGTCATCTCATCTATCTCCCGTGCCCTGGCAGACAGATTTACCTTGACCGACGTACTACTCTGGGCTGCCGCGCCTGTGTCGGCGGTCTTTTTACCAGCCTTTACAGCACCGTAAAGTTCTATTGCCTCCGGCGGTACACTGTTGTTAATCTTCATATGTTACCTCCTGCACATAGTTTATGTACTTTTATCGGTGCTTTCTGCTGTTTTCTTTAAACCTGAGGGGCTAACCGCCCCTTTTTTTTCTGATAATCTCGTCAATTCCTTTACGAATATCTTCCTGAGTCCTATGCCCCGCTCTGACAGCGTCCTGGATAACTCCGTATCGAACAGACTCATATAGACATCACCGCCAAGACCCTTGCCATATGTCGTGCCTACGCCCTTTTTCATCGTCTTTATCAACTCAAGTATAAACATCGACTCTATTTCCTTTGATACGGTCTCTATCGTACCGGCGTCCTTTTTGCCCTTTAAGGCCTCAACGCCCCTGAATGAGTCTATTGTCCCTTGTACGTTATTCATCTCTCACCCTTTATAAAAATGTGTCTCGTTAGAGTTATTGAGGCCACCGGCCCCTTTTACTTTGCTTCGTCTTTGAATCTATTATTGCAATTAGCGTGCCAGACTGAAACGCGCCGCCATTAACTGCTCTGACCGGGGATATACGTCAAAAGCCGGAAAAATACTCCCGCTACTGTGAAATTTTTTCCCTGTTTTACCGCTGAATTGACTGGCAGCTAGTAATTACGGAACGTCCCGTCATAGCAGATGTAGCCTACCACGTTTCGCTTGGGGGAAGTTGTGCCCTGAAAGCACGACATCTCTACTTGGCTGCAGTTTATCGCCACGCCGGAGGTAAACGTTATATCGGCTGAGTATGCCGTAGAACCACCCTTGCCTATCTCAGGCGATATGTCTATAGATGCAGCCCCGCCAGTGATTGTTGTCCCGCTGAATGTCAGCATTTTCGAGTCCTTTGCCCCTATGGCAATAGTCTTGCTTAAGGGCAACTGCGTCGGCAGGGTATTTGAGCCTGAGGACATTATCTGTATCGAGGCCGATACGGCGGCAGCGCTCTTGTTGGTTACCCAGCAGTATGTCGGGGCAGTGGCGTCTGTGGCAAAAAATGGCATGTAGTATACAAGCGTGCCTGCCAGCTTCTGTATTGCCAGGTCAAGGCGGACACGAGGCTTTGATATGCCCGTGCGATA
>PEAC01000027.1:0-1234 GCA_002753305.1 Nitrospirae bacterium MYbin6 | reverse complement strand
CAGCCACGGAGACCCCGGTACTTAATAAGGCATAGTGAATATCATTAACTGACGCCCCTGGCCTTGCCTGTTTTAACACCGCCCATGCCCCTGTCACATGTGGGGCGGCCATAGAGGTGCCATTCCACGTCTCGTATCCGTTGTTTGGCATAGAGGATAGAATCGAATACCCTGGCGCCAATAAACTCAGATAACTTGAGGTGTTCGAGAAGTACGCAACCGTATCCGCATCGGTAGCGCCTCCAACGCTTATAACGCTGGAGATGCACGCCGGGGCACTTATCCCTGTAGTATAGCCATTGTTGCCTGAAGCGGCCACTGTGGCAATCCCCGCGGAGCGAAGGTTGTCGGCCATCGCCTTGGTAGCGCTATCTTCGGCATCGCAGTACGTGTTGAAATTACCCCCCGCTGTACTCAGATTCACAGCGGCTATCGCATACGTGCCCCTTAGTTCATATACCCGTTCCATGCCCTTGATTACGTCCGAGTTATAGGCTAACAAGCACGAAGCGGCATTCGAACAACCACTGTCAAATCTTGTGAATACCTGAATGGCAATTACCGTTGCCCCCGTGGCAACTCCAGACGACTTACCCGTATTATACCCTGCCGCCACACCGGCAACAGGTGTGCCGTGACTACATAACCCGCTTGGGCAGATCCCCGCGTATGGCATTGCCGAGCCGCTGGACGTTGATTCCGCCACACCACCCGGACATATAGACGAGGCCCAAAATGCAGGGTCAGTGGTCGAATAACATGCCTCGGATACAACTTTCCCCGAAAGCATCGGATGGGTCTTATCAACCCCGGTATCCAAGATTGCCACCGTATAGCCTGACCCGTCATATCCATACTGCCAGATGGTTTGCGCTCCAACAGCGGCAACATTCCAGTTCACCGCGGTGGGACTCAATAGCTCATCCGGCGCCACAGAATGCACCTCGGCCAAAGACAGCACATCGTTAAGCGCGCTGTAGCCGACAGTCATCGCTATGTAAGGGATATATCTATACTTATGCAAGGAAACAACACCCTCTGTCGAGGCCAAACGCCCTATTAGTTTATCCTGCATCCTGGCAATTGCGTCTATCTCAGAGTCAGCGCCGGACTTTGACAGCTCTCCCAATGGACGAAACGGCATGTCGGCCTTTACGATTATTCTTACGGAGCCGTATTTCGCTGCTGCCGAGGCTAACCTGCCATATCCGCCTGCCACCTTGCCCCTGAACGA
>PEAC01000203.1 GCA_002753305.1 Nitrospirae bacterium MYbin6 | reverse complement strand
GCGTAACCGGATATAAGGCCCTCGTATACTACAGAACATTTAAAAATCTCTTATCAAAGTTTAAGGTGCGGAAGTATCTCTATCTGCATGAGCAGCAGGCATGGGAAAAGGCATTTATTTCAGCAAAGAATGCACTTGGGCTTATGCCGGCCGTTTTAGGCTCCCAATCCTGTACGGTATCGAAAATGCTGCTGAATTTCTTTAATGATCCATTAGAAATACGAGATACGGGCAGCTATACAATGCCTAAGCCCGACATGATTATATGTAGTGGACAAAATCCATACAGTTTTATGCTTGAGTCCGGGTGGCCGCGGGAGCACCTGTCTATAGCTGAGGCTGTACGATACTCTTATTTAATCAAATATCTTGAGTCTGATTTTATCAAAACAGAAAAAGTTATTCTTTTGGCTTGTTCTATCAGCATATACGAAAGCAGTTCGATGTTAAATGTCTTGTATGAAGCATTGAACGGCGAACCAGAGATCGAGGTATGGATAAAGCCTCATCCGTTTTTACAAATAGAGAAACTGTTTCAGTACACTGGGATAGAAATGAAAACCTGTACTTTTAAAATAATAAACGAGCCGGTTGGGAATCTTTTTCAGCGTGCAAGGGCAGTAATAGTTGGTGAATCCAGCGTTTGTATCGAGGCTTTAGCCTTTGGTTGTGAGGTGTTTATTGTAAATTCTCCCGAGTGGATCAGTATGTCGCCATTAAAAGATATAAAATGTTCTATGATCAAAACGGTCTCATCGGCGGATGAGTTAAAACAAAATGCCCTGAGAATAGTCGAGGAACAAGATGATTCACTTCAGCGTAAGACAGATGCAAAAAGGATAATAGACGATTTTTTTTACTTCAGCGATGCAGTTGGCGGCGTTCAAAGATTTTATGATTTAGTAGATAAATGATGTTGGTTTCGGAAAAATTCAGTAAAGCTGGTGTTTACCATTTACGACAGCGATATGTATATGTTAGAATCTGAATCAATCAGCCTTCGGGCAGCCTTAAGGCACCTTTGGGGCATTTCAAGCCTGCACTCTGTGCAATGTGGTAAGTATACATAACAGAAGAGGATAACGATGAAAGTATTGTTGATCTACCCAAACATTAGAGGGATGAATATGCTCCCTCCGGCGATTGCCCTCTTTTCCTCAATATTGAAAGAACAAGGTCATAAGGTATCGCTCTTTGATGCAACAGATTATCCTAATATAGAAGACAATGAGTTCAACAGTGACAAGCTGAAAGAGAAAAACCTCAATGCCCGTCCATTTGACGATACATTGCTAAAAATAACATACAGAGACGACGATATGTTCGACTCTTATAAAAAACACTTAGAGGAATTCTCCCCTGACCTTATTGCAATGTCAACGACAGAGGACATGTTCCCGATAGGGATAAGACTGCTTGAGGCGTCATATGGTTATAAAATACCAACTCTGGTAGGCGGCGTATTCGCAACTTTTGCGCCTGACCTAGTTCTGAGCCATCCGGAAGTCGATATGGTGTGCGTAGGTGAGGGAGAACATGTTATTAAGGAACTGTGCGCGCGCATGGACAAGGGAATGTCCTACGACAATATTCCCGGCCTATGGCTAAGAAGTAACGGTGAAATAAGGCGTAACCCCATCGGGCAGGCCGTCGATATGAACGAAAATCCGATGCTCGATCTATCGATATTTCCCAAAGGGCGTCTCTACAGGCCGATGCAGGGAAGGGTGTGGAGAATGTTTCCTCTTGAGACACACCGCGGCTGCCCGTACCAGTGTACATACTGTAATTCTCCATCTCAGACCCGTAAGTACAGGGAAGAGACTGGGTCGAGATTCTTTCGCAAAAAACGGCTTGACAAGGTACGCCAGGAGGTAATTCATTTTATAGATAACTATGGAGCAGAGGCGTTTTATTTCCATGCCGATACATTTTTTGCCTATTCAGAGGCCGAGTTTGACGCCTTCGTCGAGATGTACTCGGACTTTAAAATCCCCTTCTGGTGCCAGACGCGCCCTGAGACTGTCACGCACAGGCGGGTGAAAAAACTCTCAGAGGTGGGCATGTTCAGAATGGCCTTCGGCATAGAACATGGCAACGAAGACTTCAGAAGGCGTGTCATTCACCGAAGCGTAAAGAATGAGACTATTATCAAGGCCCTTGCAACGGTTAATGATGTGGGCGTCCCATTTAGTGTAAACAACATACTGGGATTCCCATTTGAGACACGCGAGCTGACGTTTGACACAATAGAGCTGAACCGGCATATATACGCTGACAGTATGAACGCCTATTCATTCAGCCCATTTCACGGCACACCTCTCAGAAAAATCGCAGAAGACCAGGGCTACATCAAGCCCGGCACTATAGCCCGTTCGGTAACAAGACCAACTCTGTTAAATATGCCGCAGTACACGCCTGAACAAATAGAGGGTGTCAGGCGGTGTTTTGTTATATATACAAAGCTGCCGAAATCCAGATGGCCTGAAGTCGAAAAAGCCGAAAAGCTGACCCCCGAAGGCGACGCCATATGGGAAAAACTCAGAGACGAGGTGGCGGAGAAATATATGCCGCATGACAGTGAAGAAAAAATAACGGATTAGTCAGGCAAGCGCACGCCCAAAATAAATTATATTAGAGGGACACATCCAATACTGTCCGGTATGATAATTGCTCAGAAATTGCCAGAGGAAGTGAAGAGCAGGCCTAAAGTTATAATTATCAACACATCTTATAATTGTAATTACAATATAGATTTTTTACTAGTAGTTGTGCAACAATTCAATATGGGCAGGAAAGCGAAAGACCCTATTTAGATGGAAGCCATTGTGGATCAAGTATTTTCAGGTCATAGAGCCGATTTTAGAGAAATTAAGCGGGCAA
>PEAC01000026.1 GCA_002753305.1 Nitrospirae bacterium MYbin6 | reverse complement strand
CATAGGGCCAACGCCGCCCGGAACCGGGGTGATAAAGCCCGCCCTGTCCTTTGCCTTTTCAAACTCCACGTCGCCCACGAGCTTGCCGTCCTCTTTGACGTTGATGCCTATGTCTATGACCGCGGCGCCCTCTTTTATCCAGTCGCCCTTGATCATCTCGGCCTTTCCGACTGCGGCGCAAACTATGTCGGCCTTCAGGCAGGTCTCCTTCAGGTCCGGCGTCCTGCTGTGGCAGATTGTTACCGTGGCGTGCTGCCTTAAGAGGAGCAGCGCTATGGGTTTCCCTACGATAACACTCCTTCCCACTACCACTGCGTGCTTGCCCTTGGGGTCAACGCCGTAGGCCTCGAGGAGTTTCATACATCCATGCGGGGTACACGGTAAAAAGCCCGGCTCATCAAGCACCAGACGCCCTAATGAGTCCGGCCCGAAGCCGTCAACGTCTTTTGCCGCTGAGATTGCGTGCATCACTTCCTTTTCATTGAGGTGCTTGGGCAGGGGCAGTTGGACGAGGATGCCGTGAACCTTGGGGTCGTTGTTGAGTTTATGTATAAGCGCCATAAGCTCATCCTGAGTGGAATTTTCCGGGATCTTATTGCCCAGGCTCGTTATTCCCAGCGATTCGCATGTCTTTTCCTTGCTTGCGACGTATTTCTTCGACGCTGGATTCTCACCGACGAGGACGACCGCCAGGCCGGGCACTATGCCCTTTGCCTTCAGGGCCTCCACCTCATGCCTTAATGATTCCGTTATGTCCTTTGCCACCTTCTTTCCATCAATTATAGTTGCCGGCACTGTGTTACCTCCTGAAAATTATTTGTTAATGAGAGCAAGCATGAACTCTCTGGTTGATTGTTTACTTCTGAATATACCCCTTACGGCAGACGTTACTACGCGAGCGCCATTTTTCTTTGTACCTCGCATACTCATACACAGGTGCTCGGCGTCTATAATCACCATGGCGCCCTTTGGTTTGAGTTTTGCCATTATCAGATCGGCCAGCTCCGTCGTCAGGCGCTCCTGCACCTGGAGCCTTTTGGCCAGTATGTCCAAGGCCCTGGCCAGCGACCCTATCCCTGCTATTTTCCCCGCGTTGGGTATGTAGGCAATGTTTACTACTCCGAAAAACGGCAGCAGGTGGTGTTCGCACATTGAATAAAAACTTATATCCCTCAGGATGACCATCTCCTCGTGGCTTTCGCCCTCAATGGGGCGCAGAATATCCTCTATTGAGGTCTCGCGGCCAGAGAGGATTTCCTCATACATCCCGGAGATACGCCCTGGCGTGTGGCACAGGCCGGGCCTTGAGGTGTCCTCCCCAATCCCCTCCAGTATAAGGCGGATGCCTTCCTCTATTTTTTGTTTATTCACGCGTCAGCCCCTCCTCTGCAATATATAACCCCTGAGTCGGAGACAATCATATCCACACTTATGTCATGGCTCATGGCCGGTACGCGCCGCAGGATTTGTTCCTTATATGCAATGGCGGCAAGGGTGGGGCGTTTGTTAATTGCTGCAATAAATCTATCATAGTACCCGCCACCATAACCGACGCGTCCACCCGTGCTGTCAAACGCCAGCCCCGGCATCACTATAATGTCTATGCTATTGGCAATAAACTTATGATGTCTGAGAGGGTGCGGCTCGGGTATGTCCATATATCCTAAGACAAGCTCCGACAGGCCTTTCACCTCATACGGCTCAAGCTCACGCGTCTCTGAATTAACGCGGGGCAGCACTATGGTTTTATTCATGGCTAAGGCGGCCATAATCATATCCGCCGTATTGGGTTCACTCCTGATTGACGCAAAAAACATGGCCACTTTGGCATTGATAAACTCTTTGGTTTGAAATAAGTGCCTCTGAATCTCCTTGTCTCTGAAACTCTTGATTTCCGGGGCGATAGAATCCCGTACCCTTATAGTTTCCCTCCGCAGTGACGCCTTTTCGGCTTTTTGGGTTTCAACGGTGGTCAATGATTGACGGCCTCTTCGATGGATTTTTTAATAATTTCGGCCTCGATAACCGCGTTAAGGGCGTAATGAAACGGGGCAGCGGCACTAATGTCAGCCTTTACGATATCGGCGCTGAAGCTTATGTATCCGATTAGGTTCATACCTTCTATATTGGCTTTGATGAAATCTATGTCTGCACTATCCCTGACCTTGCTTGCCACTACGAAGACATCCTTTATGCCGAGGGTATTAGCCATCCCCCTGATTGTGCGGGCGGTTTGAAGGCTTCTCGTTCCCGGTTCGACAACGACGACAAAGGCATCGACCGCCTCGGCCGTCCCGCGGGTGAGATGCTCTATGCCCGCCTCCATGTCCACGATGACTACCATATCCGGCTCCAGAACGAGGTGCTTTAGCAGCCTCTTCAGGAATACATTCTCCGGGCAGTAGCACCCCGATGATGCCTCCTTGGATTTCCCCATCACCAGCAGCCTGATTCCATCTATATCGACACTGCAGGCCTCAGGTATGTCATCGACCCTTGGGTTTAGCTTAAACACCCCGCCCATTGAGCCTGGCTTTGAGCCGGTTCTCTGCTCTATTAGTTCAGACATCTCTGCAATCGGCTTAATTGCATTTATTTTCTGCTGTGAAAGCCCTAAGGCAGAGGCAAGGTTTGCGTCTGGGTCTGCGTCAACGGCAATTACTCGTCTGCCGTCACGGGCATATAAATAGCTTAATATCGCCGATAGTGTGGTCTTGCCAACCCCACCCTTTCCTGTTATAGCAATTTTCATGAAGTATAATAATAACAAATACCGTGCAGTTGTGTCAAAGCCATGGTGGCAATTGCAGCAATTCTCAATGAGTGTACAAAGCTGAGAATTTTAACAAAGAGCTAAAGAGTGGATTTGGGATGGAGCGAATGCCATGTGGACAGACATATGCCAACGCGGTATTTTTCAGAATAGGAGTAATAGCGTACAACCTTTTGTTGGGTTTAAAAGGCTGTCGTGCCCTGAGTTGTGGAAAAGACACACACACACATTTCGTTGGAAGATGATATAAGTTGCAGGGCGTATAGTGAGCCATGCCGGAAAAGTAATATTAAGGCTGACAGTGGATATAAAAAAGCTGGCTATTTTTGAAGAGATCAGGGGGAAGATTTTTAAACTCAGCCACTCATGGGATGGCTAAAGCAGAAGGTGAAAAAAACAAATCGCAGGCATAAAAAGGGATATGCTTGTTTAAAAAAGGAGAATTCGTGTAATATTGATTGCTTATAAGGATGATATGATTGCTTAGTAGTCTTAACAAGGGATTGTCAGCATCGCAAATGATAAAAATGCTCTCGAAAACCCTTTATATCGATATATGCAAATTCCTATGTCGGAGCTTGGGCCCCATATTAATTTTGCCGACAGATATGTTACTCTTATACGCACTCTATAGATATGATAGCGGATATTTTATTAAAGGCAATTGCCAGCGCGGCCCTTACGGATTTAGCTGAACTCAATTTAGATTTTATAGAAGTCGAAACCCCTAAGCACGAGGCCTTGGGTGACATCTCAACCCCGGTTGCCATGCAGCTTGCTAAGAGGCTCAGGAAAAACCCCTTCTCTATAGCCGATGCCATTATTGCGGCCATACACGCCCCTGAGATATTTGCCTCCGTCGAGAAGGCCGGGGCAGGGTTTATCAACTTCAGGCTACAGCCCTCATATCTTTACGAAGAACTAAGAAAGCTCTATACAGAGAGGAGCCGCTATTTAAGGCCCAACGTTGGCAAAGGAAGGAATATTCAGATAGAGTTCGTAAGCGCAAACCCGACCGGCCCACTCCACCTGGGGCACGGCAGGGGGGCTGCCCTGGGGGCGGCCGTTGCGAATCTGTTCAGTGCCGCGGGGTATTCCGTCGAGAGAGAATTCTACGTCAACGACGCAGGCAGGCAGGTGAAACTCCTCGGTGAGTCCGTCTTTGCACGCTATAAGCAACTCACAAATACACCATGTGATTTCCCCGCCAACGGCTACCACGGCGATTATGTCGATGTCCTGGCAAGAGAGATTCACGCTGCTTATAAAGATAAGTTCTCTGTGGCCGGGTTTGGCGATGTATCGGAATTCTTTATCGACTACGCATATAAGGCAATGCTCTCTGAGATAAAAAAAGACCTGTCAGACTTTGGCGTTGAGTTCGACAGATGGCAGTCCGAACGGGAACTCTTCTCAGACGGCACGGTAATGAAGGCCATTGAGCAGCTCCGGGACAAGGGATATGTATACGAAGAAGACTCCGCCGTGTGGTTTAAGGCGACTGCTTTTGGGGACGAAAAAGACCGCGTGGTAATAAAAAGCGACGGCCAGTATACCTATTTCGCATCCGACATTGCTTATCACGTACTAAAGATCAACCGCGGGTTTGACGAGCTGATTAACATCTGGGGGGCCGACCACCACGGCTACATACCGCGGATTCGCGCCGTCATAAAGGCCGCCGGGCACGACGAAAATAAGCTTACTGTGCTGCTTGTCCAGATGGTAATGCTTCTCAGAGGCGGCGTTCCCGTACAGATGTCAAAGCGTGCCGGTGAGTTTGTTACCCTCAAAGAGGTCGTCAGCGAAGTAGGCAGGGACATCACGAGATTTATCTTCCTTACGCGCCGCCCGGACAGCCAGCTTGAGTTTGACATGGAGACGGTGAAAAAAGAATCATCGGAAAACCCGGTGTTCTACGTCCAGTATGCCTACGCACGGATTAACAGCGTATTCACTAAGGCGAAAGAGAGGCAGATACCACTGTCGTTTGACGGAGGCACAGACCTTTCAGGCCTGGCCACGCCGGAGGAGCTTCAGCTTATAAAGAAACTTATTTTCTATCCCATGACATTTTTAAATGCCGTACGGACACGCGAGCCGCACAGGATTACCTTTTATCTACAGGAGCTGGCCGGGCTGTTTCATCCCTTTTATAATAAGTACAGAATCCTGGGAGAGGAGAACTCTCTGTCGCGTGCCAGGCTGATGCTCTGTGCCTGTGTGAAGATAGTGCTTGAGGAGGGCCTGGGCATTCTTGGCGTCTCTGCCCCTGATAAGATGTAATGATTGTATTTAAATGAAGATATATTTAAACGGTGAGATAGTAGCAGAGGACGAGGCGAAGGTCTCCGTCTATGACCACGGGTTTTTGTATGGCGATGGTGTATATGAAACCATGCGGGTATATGACGGCGTGGTGTTTAAGATAAATGAGCACATTAAGAGGCTTCGCCGCTCTCTTGGGATGATAAGGCTTAACATTCCCCTTTCGGATTCCTCACTGTACGAGGCCATTCACGACACACTAAATGCTAACGCAGCCACTGAGGCCGTCGTCAGATTAACCGTCTCAAGAGGGACAGGGCCAATAGGGCTAAGCATGTCTCTTTGCCGTGAGCCTACGATTGTAATTATTGCACGGCCCTTCACGCCATATCCCGAAGATTATTATACAAAGGGTATTAAGCTTATAACGGCAAAGATTACGCGAACCTCGCCTGACGCCCTCAACCCAATGATTAAGTCGTTAAACTTTTTAAACAATATCTTTGCAAAGGCCATGGCCGACGACTGCGCGGCCCATGAGGCCCTGATGCTGAACTCCCGCGGACATCTGGCCGAGTGCTCGGTATCAAATATATTTTTCGCCAAAGACAGCGCCTTATATACGCCGTCTCTGAAGTGTGGGATACTGGATGGCGTTATGCGCGCCCAAGTGCTTGAGCTGGCCTGCGAGACGGGGCTTAATGTCGTAGAGGGTGAGTTCTTCCCTGCCACGCTCTACAGGGCAGACGAGGTATTTGTTACCAACTCGACAATGGAGGCCATGCCTGTCACTGCCGTCGATGCCGTCCAATATCCGGTTGGGCAGGCAACGCTGAGGCTTAGGCAGGCATTTTCCCGGTACAGGGAACAATACCTGAAGTACCGCCAATAATCAATGTTTATATTGAATAATTTTTTTTGCTATAATTAATATTATGAGGATTCTGGTTATTGAAGACGACAGGATTCTGTATGAGAGCCTGCAGCAGTATCTGCGGTCAAAAAACATCCACGCCGACTGTGTCGAGGACGAGCGGGATTATGAGATATATCTCCTGAGCTGCAACTACGATGCCATAATCTTAGATCTGATGCTCAAATACCTCAACGGAGAGGACATCCTGAAAAAGATACGCGCCAAGGGCATAGATACCCCTGTGCTTATACTGACGGCAAAAGACGACATAACCGACAAGGAAGGATGCTTCTCCTTAGGAGCGGACGATTACCTGACTAAACCCTTTGACCTGAGAGAGCTTCTGATAAGGCTTAAATCACTCTCGAATAAGACTCACGTAAGGCGCGTAATAAAGATAGGCAGCGTTCAAATAGACCTCGACGCCGAGGTAATATACAAAGACGGCATAGAGGTAGGCCTGTCCAAGCGCGCGTGGAATCTCCTCTACCTGTTGGTAAAACACAGGGGTGAAGTCGTAAGTACGGATACGATTATGGGTTATGTCTGGGGTGATAAGCCCGCCGGGGACGAGATTGTCAGGACTTACATCAAGCAGTTGAGAAGGCTTCTGCCCGACGACGCCGTATCTACATATAAAGGAAGGGGATATAAGCTGAACTGAGAGGCCAGGATCTAAAAGTCTTCCATATCGGGCCTTCTCATGAGAGTTCGATAGGCGTCGAGCAGTTGCAGATATTTAACATTGTTCGGGTCTGTGGACTCTATACGTTTGATGTATTTTTCACATTTATAGAGCAATTTATCGTCTCTGCCCTTTTTTTGCATAAACCCTACCATAGCCCTCATGGCGTTTAAGTTTATGGTAATATTGGAAGGCAGGCCGTCTGCCGCTTTCTCAAACAGGCCGATGGCCTCGAGGTATTTTCCCTGTTCTATGAGTTCCACACCACGGTTGTTGATTTTTATTATTTCCGTTCTCGTGTTGGCGATAAAATCCACACCCTCGTCGCCTATGCCGAGCCCCTGAAACGTTGATTGAATCTTATTGAGAATATCCTTGTTTGCATGATTATTTTTAATGACATACTCCATCAGCTTCATTCCCTTTTCTTTATCGCCGAATTTGATAAAGGACTTGGCTATGTCTATGGCGATATTGGGGGAGACGTTGCCATCAAGCTGGTTATAGAGTTTTTCGGCTTCACGAAGACTGTCCAGTGCCTTGTCTTTTTTATTTGCTTCGGTATAGATATCAGTCTCCAGTAAGGTAGCCTGAAGGATTATCTCGCTGTTGCCGGTGAAGTCCTCGCGCATCTCCTCGACGATATGCAGTGCCTTTTGCAGGCTTTGTTTGTTAACAAACACCTTTGCCAGTTGTGAGTAGTCCGCTGAGTCCTTAAAAAGTGATGTCTTTCCAAGTTTTACGGCTTTTCTGAAAGAGGTCTCGGCCGTGTTGTAGTCCTTGTTAAAAAAAGCTATGTTTCCAAGCGCCCTCTGCCGGAGAATAGCCTTGGGGGATATTCTCACCGCATCCTCAAGTACTGCCTGGGCGCCTCTTTTGTCTCCCAGCTCCTCAAGCGTCCTCGCCAGCCAGTCATATGCCGGTATAAACATATCGTTATCGCGGATTAACGACTTAAACATGTCTCTGGCGTCCATGAATCTTCTGGTATGGAAATATGTCTTACCCAATCCTATCACAACCCACGGCAGCCTGTACATGGAAATAACTTTTAAATATATTTTTTCCGCGTTGCCATATTGCTCAGTCAACATGTAAAGGTCACCCATTATTTTAAAAATATCCATCAGATATTGCTTGTGTGAAACGGCTAACTCGCTGCAGAGCTTCAGGGCGTGCTGATAGATCCTGTCGTTAATCGCCCTGTCTATATCGTAAAACAACTGCTTTTTTCCGCTGAGTGCGCTGATGCGTTTGATAAGGTCATGGTTCGTAAATGGTTTGATAATATAGCCATCGGGCTGGTAATCCATTATGCTCATTATTGTGTTGACATTGTTTTCGGCCGTAATCATAATAAACATGGTCGAGTAGCCAATTTTATTTGTCAACCTCAGCTCTTCATAGATCTGCTGGCCGTCTTTTTTTTCTTCGCCAAGATTGTGGTCGCAGAGGATTATGTCATATGCCTTGTGGGATATTCTTGAGATCGCGTCGTTGCCGTCATCGGTTATGTCTACGGCCTTAGCGCCAAGGCCAAGCAGAGTTCTCCGTAAAAATTCCCTGAACTCCTTATAATCATCTATGACAATTATATGCTTTTCACTTAAGACCGTTTCGCTGACCTGCACACGGCTATATAATGATTGTGCCATTTAGTTAAGTTCCACCCGTGGTATGTTAGCACAATACTATGTATCATTTCAATTGCCACAGCAATTCTCAATGAACATAAAAGAAGGCATAGATAAAGGGTATAATGGACCCAAAAAACTGGACAACATGTTAAGTTACAGTAAGGTCAGAAAGATGGAGGTTCAAGGATATTATGAAAGCGAAGTACGCATCGGTATTTAAGGCAAAGGTAGCCATAGAAGACATCATCAGAGCTAGCGACCCGGTATCAGGTGCATCCGGAGCAGATACGACAGTGGAAAGGGATAGCCAGCAAGGGAATAGAAGATTTGTTTACAGGCAGGAGGCAAAAGGCAGATAAGGAAAAGGACGAGCTTTATAGATGAGCTATACAGGCAGGTTGGCCAGCTCAAAATGGAACTTGACTGGCTAAATAAAAAATGGGAACTAAAGGTTAAGGACAAGAGAATGCTAATCGACAGAACAAGTGGATTGATATCGATAGTGTGTTGCTAACGATGTAATCTGACACTGGATAGATAAGATGGTGTATAATATCTCCTAAAAATAAATCAAAGCGGTTATTCTGGCGGGGTGGAGACAGAGCTGACAAGTTACAGTTATCTTTTATTTCTATATATCATGCGTTTTGCATAAACTCCTCAAACTGCTCAAGCAGGGTGCTTTCACTGAATGGCTCGTCAAGCGGGATTCCTATGGTCTTCCACTCCTTCAGGCAGTCCTCCGGCTGGATGCCTTCGGTTATCATGCGGTTTGACAGCAGATTGAAGTAGTTATATCTTATCTCGAAATTCTCATATATAAACCACCGCACGGGGCCGGGTTGAAATATCTTGTCTATCTCGGCTATTGCCTCCGTGACCATGATGTGTAGCCGGTCTTTTTGGAAATATGACGCCGATGGGTTTGTCAGCAGGAGTTTTCCCTTATTTTTAAGCAATAAATCGAAAAACAGGTTTCTATCGACCAGGTCTGTCAGCGCAGAACCCACTCTGTGCATGTCCTCTATCATCACTTGTATAACATCGGCGCTGTCGAGAACGTTCTCTGACTTAACAAAGTCCATCGAAGGCGTGTCGTTGCCAAGTATATAAAAAGACAGCAGCCCGGCAAACTCCCCTTCGATTTCGACATTTCTCAGGGTACCCCCGGAGTCGGATATATTTATCGAATACGGGCGTTCCATCTTGTGAAGCATTGAGACCTGCTCGCCACTGAATCTCAGCAACCGGCGGGTAAAATCTATCTGCGTCTCGTAGTCCTGCCCTATCAGGGCCACTGTCCTGGCCTTTTTATCGGCAATGCCGCCCAGGCAGCTCAGGTAGTATGTATGAAAGAGGCTCTCAAAGAGACGGCTTCCCAGTTGCAGGAATATGTTTCTGCTGTCCTGGCCGCCTGTTTCTGAGAACACCTTGCTCCTGTACTTATTAAAACGTACGGTCTTTCTCTGGGACGGGTCAACGTTATAGAGATAGGAGACCTCGCTTAAAATATCCTCCAGCTCATTACTTATCGACACCAGCGCGTTATACTGTGCCTCGTCAACGGACACCCCGCGTTTGGTCCTTGCTATGTCGTCCTCGAAGGAGGTGATTTTTTTCTGAAGCGGCTCTATGTATGAATAGTTTATCGTATTTGACCACCAATCAAGGTGGTTGCTAAGCGGCTCAAAGAACATACTTAGGGATACCTTAAGGTCCCGGATAAACTTGTCTTTATCTACGAACTCAGCCTCGGCACCTTTTTTCTCCTTCCCAAAGAAAAATTTTGATGTACTTTGCTCTGTACCCGTTGCCTCTGAGACACGTTTCTTCTGTACATTGGGCAGGAAGAAGCTCGACATGCTTGTGGCCTGCATGTCGGCACGCCTGATATCAAGCCCCAGCTCCTTAAATGACTCACCATATCTTTCTTTGGCGGCATCAATGGCGTTTAGAAAATCGTTTTTTACGTTCTGGGTCTTCTCTCTTATCTCTGAGACCTTTGTGAGGAATTCCTTGTCATGTAACGGATTAAAGTTATACCTGTAACCGTAGATTCTCGATAGCTCCAGATTGTAGTAATTATACAGCTCTATGGGGTTGAGGTGTTCTTTCCACTTTGCAACTAAGGAGTCCTTGTCTCGTATCATTCTCTGGAGGAAGTCCTTAAGGCTTGCCAGCTCTTTATTTTGCTGCTCAAGGTTGGATTCTTTGTTGACATCTTCGCCTATTGTGTTTTTAATAAGATTATTCAGTGCATTGGTTTCGTCGACTGTCTTCTTTAAATTCTTCAGGGCGTACTCACCCTGTAGCTGTTTTACAAGGCTCTTGACGACAAAGACAAACTCCTCCATGCCTGAGTCCTGCCAGGCGCTGAAGTCCTTGTCCTTGATATACTTCATGGCCAGTGAGGTCTCAACCTGCACAATCGGGGCGTCCTTTAGTTTCGTAAATGGAGCCAGAGCCTTCTCCAGGTCGCCCTTATATTTGCTTAATAAATCAGCAACTGATTCCTTCTTCCCCTCGCCCAGGCTCCTTTCCACTACCGCGGCCTTACAGGTCTGAACGAACATGATGCGCTGGTCGGCGTCCATTATCTTGTTCAGGATTCTCCGGTCGGCATCTTTCATCGGGCTTGTTATTGCGGAGAGATATATAATCATATCGGCCTGAGGTAGGAATTCACGCAGTGTGAGGTCTTCGTGTTCCTTATGGCCAAAGGCGTCAAGTCCAGGGGTGTCCGCTATCTCAGTGCCGTCATCAAGAAGGAAACTTGGCAGCGTCAGCCTGATATACTTGACGTTAAACTTGTTCTGGGGGTTTTCGTCCTCTGACGTATATTTCCATATAGATTCGTCTAAGACCTCGTGTCCGCGCTTTTTCACCTGCTTGCCGTCGTCAAAGTTTATCTCCAGCTCCGGTTCGGGCGATTTTGAGCAGAACACTATCATGTTCGTGGTGGCCTTGCTCTGCTCTTTTAATATCTTCTTCCCCGAGCCAAGCAGCACGTTTAACAGCGACGACTTTCCTGAGCTGGTTATGCCGACCAGCCCGCTTCTGACCATATGCTTAGTAAAAGACCCGACATTGGCGCTCAGGCCTTCTATTCTCCTTGCGAACTGCTCCATGCCGAGGTCCTCAAGCCTGAGCATCGCGTCTTTTACGCTTTGCAGGAAATCCTGTATTCTTAGTTCATCTCTTTCGTTCATAATTATTCACCGTCTACGTCATGTGATTCGTTCCACTGTTGTTGGAGCATCAGATACTTCTGTTCCAGCTCCCTGTTTTCCTCCTGATATTTCTCGGCAATGTTGCGTGACTTGACCAGTTCATCCTCAAGCGTCTTGAATTTGTTCTTGAAATAATCATCCCCGGCAAGCCTCAGAAGCTCAACGCCAAGCTCGTCTTTGTCCGATTCAAGACGTCTGATTTGGCTGTAGAGGCTGTCAAGGGCATGGTTTAAGTCTCTGGCGACCTTCTCAGAATCATCTCTTTCCTTTGTAGCGATGTTCAATAACTTTTTTACGGACAAAAACACACCCTGAAGCACATCGGCCTGCTCTTTTACGTTACCGCTGGTTTGCTGCTTAATTGTGCTTATCTCGCCCTTGAGTGAGCCATAGGTTTTCTCCAGGTCTTTCAGGTTATTTACAACGTTTTCATCGATGAATTTCATAAAATCGATACCGGCATTTGTTATCTGCGATTTCGCCGTGCGTTCGAAGCCCGTTATCTTAGTGTCTATTCCCGATAAGGCCTCGTCAAACTTGCCGCTAAAGAAGGGCAGTTGTTTCTCTAATGTCCCTATTATGTCAATGAGCAGCTTATTTTGCTCCTTTACGCTATGCTGCAGGGTCTGGTTTAATTTCTGTATATCGTTTTTGAGTGACGTGTTTAGTTCTTCAGCGGACTTGAGGCGTCTTCCCAAATCATCCTCAATGTGCTTTTTCAGGTCGTTCATGCTTGTCAGGTACTGCTTGTTGAACAATATGGTGTTTTCCTTTTCCTTGTTGAAGTCATTTGTCAACTTCTTCATTGAGTAATAAACGCCCTTGACCATCTCTCCTTCTTCTTTTTCTCTCATCTGAAGGGTCTGTTTTATCGAAGCCATGTCTTCGGTAAATATAGTCATGATCGATTTTTCTCTTCTTGCCTGGCTCTCAACGACACCGTTGACGGAGGCATCTATTTCATTCATCTTTTCGGTTATCAAAACCCTGGACGCCTCGGTGGCATTGGCAATGTCCTTTTCTATAACTTTCAGGGAATCACCCACCTTCTTTGCCATTGTATCAATGTGTTTAGCCCTTTCCTCTTCCGAACCCAGGCGTTGTATGGACTCTATGATGTCCTTAAGTCCGCCGTTTATGGCCTCTTTCATAATACGGCTGGTGTTTGCCTCGTTGTCAACCACAGTGGTTATCTGTCTTAACAGGTCTTCGCTTATGTTTGATATCTTATTGCTTATGTCCACAAACAACGTATCTATCTTTCCGGTAATGCCTTCAACCTGCCCGCTTAAATTCTTTTTTAGCGTCTCGTTTATGGCAGATAAGTCCTTCTTTATCACGCCGGAGGTTGCAGCGGCCTCTTCAGCCTGCCTCTGAAGGCCGTCCATCACTTTTTTTACTATATCAAGATTGGTCTCGCCAGCCAGCTTAGTGGTCGAATCAATCAGGCTCGACATGATTTTGCCTATATCCGTAAACGACTTATCTATTTTTGCGGCAATGCCTTCAATGCGATCTCCTACAGTGTCTCCTATTAACTTGCCTTGCTCGTCAAAATTACTTTGAATGACCTCGCCGATGGTGGATAAATCCCTTTTAATCGCGTTTGAGTTCTTAGCGGCCTCCTCTGCCTGCCTCTGAAGGCCGTCTACCACTTGCTTCAGGACATCGAGGTTGGATTCCCCGGCAAGTCTGGCCGTAGTATCGACAATATCCGATATTCTCTTGTCCATATTCGCAAACGCAGTGTCTATCTTTGAGGATATCCCCTCTACGCGCTGCCCTAACGTATCTCCTATTAACTTGTTTTGTTTGTCAAAATTAGTTTGAAGCGCCTCGCTTATGGCCGTTATGTCCTTTTTTATCGCGCCGGAGGCTGCCGCTGCTTCCACTGCCTGCCGCTGAAGGCCGTCTATCACTTGCTTTACGATATCAAGGTTAGTCTCACCGGCAAGTTTGGCGGTTGAGTCGACAATCCCGGATATTCTCTTGTCCATATCCGTAAACGATGTGTTTATTTTTGACGCGACGCCTTCTATTTGTTTGCCCAGGTTCTTTTTTAGTTCCTCGTTTATGGAGGATAAGTCCTTCTTTATCGCTCCGTAGGACTTTGCGGCCTCATCTGCCTGCTTTTGAAGGACGTCTAATGCTTGTTTTAGCGCATCGGGGTTGGCGACCTTTTCGGCAAGCGCCCTTGTTGAGTCGCCTATTGATGTCATCTGTTTTGAGAGATTGCCGATAGAGCCGGTTATCGTGCCGGTGAGGGCCGACAGTCCTTCCTTTATCGACAGTACTTCCCCCAGCATTTCTTTATGTGATTGCAGGCCTTTGTCTATTGAACCCTTTACTACCTCTATTTCGCTTTCCAGCCCGGATTTTTTAATGCCCTCGGAGATTTGTCCCGAGATCTCTGTAATCTGTGTACTGAGGCCGCTTATCTGTGGCCTCAGCGTGCCCTCAAGTTCCATAATGCCGCGCCCCAATCGCTCTGTTTGGGACGCTATTTTTTCCGATAAAAGGCCAGAGAGGGTATTATTTAACAGCTCATTAACTTGCGCGCCTATTTGCGCGCCGACATCCACGGCTATCTCTTTTGACAGCATGGTGATTATAGTCTTACTGACCAGATCTAAGTATAACTCGCTGTTCATTGCGTGTATCCCTCCCGCACTTATATATGTCTGTCCTGCGTTTAATTTAAATTATATATTAAAGGATGAGCCTATTCAAGACGCTTTATCTTACACCGTGGCCAGCATCTTACACCGGGGCAGTAATTACATTTTAATCACTGCCGTTCTTACTATTGACCGGCAGCATTATTGTGAATGTTGTCCCTTCGCCAGGTATGCTATTGACGTCTATCGTACCCTTGTGTTGCTTTATGATACTTAAACTTATGGATAGACCGAGGCCAGTACCCTTTCCAACAGGCTTGGTGGTGAAAAACGTGTCGAATATCTTGTCTATTTTATCCTTTGGGATGCCGCTTCCCGTGTCGCTTATATCAATCCTTACAATGTCGCCTTCACTGCGTGTCTTTATTGTCACCTCGCCTGTGTTGTCAATAGCCTGGCAGGCATTGACCAAGAGGTTTAAAAATACCTGGTTTAGCTTTCCAATGTTACAGACCACCTTGGGCAGTGTACCGTAATGTTTAGTTATTTTAATACGTTCCTTGAACTCGAAGGACAGAAAGCTTGATGTGACATCTATGGCCGCGTTAATATCGGCCTCGGCGGCCTCCTCGGAGTCCTTACGGGAGAAGGAACGCAGGTCCATGATTATCTTCTGGATTCGTTCGGTGCCGACAATTGACCGCTCTATCATTTCGTTAATCCTGGATTTCAGGTAGTCGTAGTTAATGTCCGTCTTTAGTTTCTGGACGTTTTCTTTTGCGGCATCAGCAAGTTCCAGTTTATCGTAAAGCGCTATCAGGTCGCTTATCTTAAGGAAAAACTTGCGCAGGTTTCCCATGTTGGAGTGAATAAACCCTACGGGATTGTTTATCTCATGCGCTATGCCCGCGGCTAACTCCCCGATGGAGGCCATTTTGGCGTTTTGCACAAGCTGTGCCTCGATGGATTTACGCTCACCAATCATACGGTTCATCCGCACCTGCAAGACCTCCATGACTATGTGGCGAATCTGGTCATTGTCCCAGGGTTTTGTCATGTACTTATCTACGTTGCCTTTATTTATGGCATCGACAGTTGCGGCAATGTCGCTATAACCGGTTAATAGAATCTTCGCTACGTGAGGGTATTGCGCGTCTACGTTAGCCAATAACTCTGTCCCTGTCACCACAGGCATACGCTGGTCGGTAAGGATAAGGTCTACATGGTTGTTTTCCAGGATGACCATAGCATCGGCTGCGCTGTTTGCCTTGTGCACTACATAATCGTCCATAAAAGTATCAGCCAGCGCCTCCAGTATATCCCGCTCATCGTCAACTATCAGGATGCTTTGTTTTCCCAATTGCCGTATCCTCCAAATTTAATCGCTAATTATAACATTTAGACTTTTTTTAGTAAAGCAAGTAGTTCTAATTTTTTTACAGCCTATCAATAGCCTATCATTTTTTTGCATGCCGTATACTTCTATTTCAGTATTGGAAACTGCAACACCACCGTCGTTCCCTCACCTACGGTACTTGTTATATCGATTTTGCCCTTGTGGCGCCTTGTAATGCCTTCAGTTATTGACAACCCAAGTCCGGTGCCCGCGCCAACGTCTTTTGTCGTGAAAAACGGATTATATGCCTTCTTTAACACCTCAGGGGACATTCCCATGCCGTTGTCCGATATGTGGATTGAGATTGTCTTGGTTTCATCGTTGTAGGATGTCTTTATAGTAATAATGCCGGTCTGTTCAATCGCGTCAACCGCGTTGGTCAATATGTGAAGCAACGCCTGATTTATCTCCTTGGGGGTGCAGTCAAACAGGGGCAGGGGATTCAGTTCCTTAACAAATTGTATTGACTTGGAATCTTTAGTGCTTAGAATCTCAACCACCTCTTCTACACTCTTATTAATATCCATCATTCCCGCCTGGTCCATATCCAGGCAGGTTATGCTTCTCATGCAATTCACTATCTTTGCAATCCTTACAATTCCCCGCTGAATCGTATCAAACTTCTTCTCTATTGAGGCACTTAAGGAATCGATCTTTAATTCATCCAGATATTTCACGTATTCATCCACTGTGGCCTGACTAAATGGCCGCTGCTTCCAATATGTTGCCGCTTCCATTAATTTAGCGACCTGTTTTTCTATGAATCCGACACTGTTTTTCAGAAAACTCAGCGGGTTATTTATCTCATGGGATATGCCGGCTGCCAGTGTCCCCAACCCCGCGATTCTGTCCATTTCTATGAGCTGCATGTCTACCTGTCGAAGTTTTTCTGTCTTTTCTTGTACTTGCTTCTCAAGTTCCTTACTGAAATGAAGCAAGGTATCCTTTTCCTGTATCAGTTGCTTTACGGTCTGGACATTCGCGTTTTTCAGTCTTTGGTTGATACCCCACATCAGGTTCTTGCCTATAAGCGGATACTTATAATAATAGTCCCAGAAGGTGCTTTTATTGATGCTTCCTAAAATACACTCCGTTCGTGTCCTCATGGTAGCCGCGCGCGGTGAGTTTTCAATAATAGCCATATCCCCGAAGAAACAGTTCGACTTCACCGTGGCTATGTGAATCTCTGACTCGTCGTTTGTTATTACTATTACGTCGACCTCGCCCTTTAGTACGAGTATGAGTGTGTCGCCTAATGAGCCGGCCTCAAAGATAGTCTCACCGGGCGTACGATGAGATATGTCGATTAATTCAGCAGCCGCGCCGAGGGCATTGTCGTCAAAGCACTCCTCCGGCGACAGGTTCTGAAAAAGCATATTAGATCTGATTAAGCCAATAACTTCGGACTTGGATAAATCATTCATCGGGAATCTATCTGAAAAAATCTATGCCTCTGTTTTCTGCTTAGACATCAGTGTGGTATAAACATCCATAAGCTGAAGGAATTTCATATTGTCGGGGTCGATGGCGTCTATGCGTTTTATCAGCTTTTCGCACTTGTAGAGGTAGCGGTCGTCGCGGCCTTTCTTCTGCATATAGCCGGTCAGGGACATTAAGGCGTTTAAATTAATGACGAGGTTTGCGGGCATACTGTCGGCGGCCTTTTCAAACAGCTCAATGGCCTCGGTATGCATGCCCTTATTTATAAGCTCGACACCCTGGTTATTGAGTTTAATAATCTCGGTTTTTGTATTTGCCACAAAGGCAAGGCCCTCTTCCCCCATTCCCAGGTCCTTGAAGGTACTTTGCACCCTGTCAAGGATACCGTCGTTAGAGTGGTTGTTCTTGACGATAAACTTCATTAACTCCATACCCTTGTCTTTTTGTCCGAACTTTATATAGGCCTGGGCAATGTCTATGGCCGTGCCCGCGGGGACATTGCCATCTAATTTGTTGTATATGGTTTCCGCCTTTTGCAGTGCCTCAACGGCCTTTTCCGGCTGGTTTATCTCCGAGTATATGTCGCTTTCGATAATGGAGGCCTGAAGCAAGACCTCGTCGTTTTCAGCAAAATCGGCCCTTACCTCATTAACTATTTCGAATGCCTTAGCGGTGTTGTTTTTCTTGACAAGCGCCTTGGCAAGCTGGGTGTAGTCCGAGGAGTCCTTAAAACTGGAGGTCTTACCCAGCTTTATGGCATTCTTAAATGACGCCTCGGCCTTGTTAAAATCCTTGTTTTTAAACGCAACGCCGCCAAGTGCCCTTTGCCTGAGAATCGCCTTTGGCGACATGTTTATGGCCTCCTCAAGAATCAACTGCGCGCCCCTCTTGTCGTTTAATTCCTCAAGAGACTTAGCCAGCCAATCGTATGCGGGGATGAACTGGTCGTTGTCTTCGATCAGCGATTTAAACGTATCGCGGGCGTCTATAAATCTCCTTGTAAAGAAATAGACCTTTCCAAGGCCAAACACCGCCCACGGCACCCTGTATTTGTTCGTTATCTGTAAGAATACCTTCTCGGCCTCTTCATAATTGCTCATGCGCATGTAGATATCGCTTTTTATTTTCAGAATGGCTACCAGATATTTCGGATGATTTGCCAGCAGTTCGTCACACAAAGTGAGGGCCGTCGGGTAATTCCTTTGCGTTATCGCCTTGTCCGTTTCGGCAAACAACTGCTTCTTCTCGCCAATATCCTTGATACGGGTTATGAGGTCTTTGTAGTTAAAAGGCTTTATTAAATACGCGTCTGGTTGGAACTCCATCATACTCATAACCATATTTACAGTGTTTTCGGCGGTTATCATTATATAAATCGTGGCGTGCCCGATCTTTTTATTGTATAGCAGCTCCTCAAACACCTGCTGCCCGTCCTTCTTGCCCTCGCCAAGGTTGTAGTCACAGAGGATTATGTCGTAAGTCTTGTGAGAAATTTTATTTATGGCGTCGTTGCCGTCTTCGCATGTGTCGACAACCTTGGCACCAAGTCCTATAAGTGTCCGCCTCAGGCTGTCTCTGAACTCTTTGAAGTCATCGATTACGATTACCTTCTTGTCCTTCAGGACTACTTCATGTACCTGTTCTCTGCTAAATATCACTTTTGGCATAAGTTATACCCACACATGGGTTTTACCATGGTTTACGTGTAAATTGTAATTAATATGATGCCGCCTGATGCTGCCACCGCCTGATGCAAATACCGACACTATTTGCCCTCTTGCGGTCATTATAACATAAATACATTAAAACATGTAAAAAATATCCTGTTGCCAACCACAATTATTATCAGGCAGCGTTTCCCTGCACAATGGAGATTCGCGCGGGCAGCATAGGCTACGGCGCTTCAGGTTTTTGTTTCTTTTGTTTTTTCTGCATATAGCCGCTGCGTGCCGTTTCCATATTTTTTCTCTTATAAATATTTTTATCCATATGGGCCATCAGTTTGATGGATGC
This sequence comes from Nitrospirae bacterium MYbin6, assembly GCA_002753305.1. Lineage (GTDB taxonomy): Bacteria > Nitrospirota > Thermodesulfovibrionia > Thermodesulfovibrionales > Magnetobacteriaceae > Magnetominusculus. Next base: position 12,932 of record PEAC01000026.1, on the reverse strand, counting down.
CGGAATTTTGCCGTCATTGCAGGTCAGAATCATCTTGTAAAATTCGCAGTCGTGGCATATAATCTTAATTTTCTCTTCCCACGACTTGTACTTTCTGCCTCCTCCGCACATCTCAACCGTAGAGTTAATGTACATACAGGCCCTTCCGGCGTTGACCCCCTCAAGAAAACCATCTGCGTCAACATTTACGAACGAGGGGCATACCCCAAACTCGTTACATTTTTTGAACTCCCAGCAGTTAATAAACTTATGGGCATCCTCGTGAACCTTGATTTTTGTTATATTGTGCTTAATCAACTCCCTGATATGTGCGTCATCGAGGACAACGCCGCATTCGATTAAGGGTTCGTCCTTGCCGGGGATATAGACGTTTTCAGCCGCCACCAAACCGCCTTTTATATGCTCTGTCGTAACGAACTTGACACCCAGGTCAAGCGCTTTTTTCAGGCCGAATTTATTCTCGATATACGCGTAAAGGCGCTTTATCGTAAAGGGCCTGACTATTATATCTATGACCACGTCGCACTGTGAAAGGAGCTGCTGCACCTGTTCTATATCGGTTTTTGAGTTCATTATGGCCAGGACCTTAAACGATACGTTTGAGTATTGAATGGTATACATAAACTTGCAAAATGAGTCGATGTCCTCGAAATGGCATTCGTCTATGAGCAACAGGTCGCAGCGCTTCGTAAAGAGCACCAGCTCAAGGCTCTTCATGCTATAGTACCCGCTTGCCACGGTTACACCTCTGTAGAACTCCAGCAGGCTCCATGTGACGGCCGCTGAGATATCTTCGCGCAGAAATATAAAAAATTCCTTCTTGCTTACCTTGTTGCGCTTCATTATCTTATCTAAGGTATCTTTTTTCTCTTTCTCTTTTTTTAGCCCCTTTGCTGACTCTACTACAATGTCAGGGTTAAACGTGTGTTTAACGAACATGTCGAGGGTTTCCATTGCGGCGTCTGTAACCTCCAGGATGCTGAACTCGAAAAACGGGGCCTTATCCAGCTTCCGGGACTTTTCGGTGTCGGTAAAAAAGCGGTAAATTATTCCGTTTGTTAAGATGGCAATTTTTGCAGGTGTCAATGGAAAAATCTCGTGAAGCGAACATCTCTCCATGTCGAGATTCATGCCCCAGTGCTTACACTCTATGATAATGTCCGGGTTGCCGTCCTGCATGAGTGCGTAGTCAATCTTAATGGGTTTTTGATGGTCAACGATTAGCGTATAATCGGGGACGACCTCCGAGGGATCAAAGACATTGTAGCCCAAGCTGCTTATCAAAGGCATAATCAGGGCGACTTTTGTCGATTCCTTGTTCTTTACAAAGTCATACTTCTGCGCAATCTCGCCGGAGAGCGCCTTGATTTTCTTAGCTAATTCCAACATTTACAAATAACCCCTTTCCTCCGATACCTCATTACATAGCATACCATGTTGATAAATAAAACGTCTACCACTATAACTACGCGTACGCACACTGAATTTGTCCTGGTAAAAATAACAAGCTGCCAACCCCCGGGACGTCAGAATTCTTTGGCGCTATAATTATTTCCAGGCATTAAAACTCGCACATAGAAAAATTCATCTTTTCTTATTTTCTGACCCTACCGCATAATTCAGCAATATCAGCTTAATGCCAAAACCGGCCTGTAACGCCATGAAACCTCGCATTAAACATCGCGAACGTTACCCAAAGGTAACGCCGCATGTTACTCATGTGTAACTTATGTGTTACATGCTCGTAACATCGCGCTGCATAACATAGATTTATAAAATATATCCCTTGACTTGTACATGTTATAATGTTAAGGCCGAAACATACAGGAGAGAGTTTTTGAAAAGGAGAAATAAGCATGGGTGATCTGAAAAAATACATAGCAGAAAGAAAAACACAGACAAGGAGTTTGCCGAAGGGTATGACGAGGGATACGAGCAGTTCAGAGTTGGCATAATGCTTCGGCAGGCACGTGAGGAGGCTGGGTTGACCCAGGAAGATCTCGCCCTCAGGCTTCACACCAAGAAGACAGCGATATCTCGAATAGAAAACCATGCCGAGGACATAAAGCTATCAACATTGGAGCGTTTCGCTTCGGCGCTGGGAAAGAAATTGGAAATCATAATAGTCTGACTACAGGGTGTAAAATAAACAGCCTCAATAAATAAATCTATTCCGTTTATGTCTTTCTTTAGGTCGTTCAGTAAACAAAGAGGCCGCTGTCCCAATACTGTCCGGTATTTAACAGAGTCCAGAAGTATACAAGCAATGGAACTTATGTTACAAAATGGGGCAGCTATGGCACAGGGGATGGCCAGTTTGATATCCCATTAGGTATAGCAACAGACAGCGGCGGGTATCAAATACAGCACGATACCATAAACAGCATGTCCTCATTTCACCCACATAGTGTATAATATAAGAAATAGTTGAAGGAGCGTTATATGGAGGTTCTTGAGTTAGAAGGTCTGCCAATGGAAGCAATTGAGAGGATAAGGCAGTTGGCCGATATTCTGAAATATGATAAAGGCGACGCGCTGAAGATGATTGACGAGCTTATAGATGACATAAAGTGGGACCTGGCCTTCAGAAATTCTCAGGACGCCATGGACAAGCTAACCGAAGAGACATTAAGAGAAATTGAGGCGGGGAACGTAGAACCGATGGATTTGAATAAACTGTGAAATCCCATGTGGTAAGAGGTTTTTGGAAACATTATGGCGTTCTTCCAGATAAAGTTAAGCAGAAGGCAAAAAAGGCTTATAAAGCATGGCTAAACAATCCTTTCGATGAAAAGTTAAAATTCAAGAAGTTATATGAAAACAAAGAGGTATATTCAATAAGAATAGGGTTTTGTTGGCGTGCGTTAGGGTTAAAACACAGAGACGACATATATTGGTTCTGGATAGGCTCCCATGAGCAATACAATAAGTTAATCACTATATTATAGCATGAACAGGCTACCAACAATAACAGGCGCTCCGTGAATAACAGCAATTGCCGTTTTTCCCTGTAGTCATTCCCGTGAAAACGGGAATCCAGGATGTTGTAGGTGCTGCCAGCTACAACATTTTGCAATTGGCTCAAACTGATAATTTCTGCTTGACATTTATTATTAGCGCATGATTTAATAAGTGCAAAGTTGGGATGCCAAGTCTGTGGTAGAAAAAAGTGGTTTGAGGAGGATGCTTTGAGTTGCTTAAATATGTGTAAAACTCTTGAAAAAGGCCAGGTTAGCACGGGTTTTGCACTCACTCACTAATACATTATAAAGAAAAGTCTTTAGAATATTTCAAGGAAGCTCAGGTGTTTTTGAAAATACCTGGGCGTTTTTATTTGTATGCAATCGGGCGTTTTTTAATTATATTAAGAATCTCCTTGATGAGTTCATGGGCAAGGCTAAGTTCATCTGTTTGCAGCGTTCTTAGAAATACCATCAATTTGGAGAGTTCTCTTTCGTGCTTCTTGCTTATTGGCGGCTGGCCTTCAAAGTCAAAAAACACAGTTAACGTGGTATTTAGAGAAACAGCTATATTTTCGATAGTCTTTAAGGAGGGAACGGAGACACCCCTTTCCAGACGGGATACAGTCTCTACGCTGACATTAATTTTTTCGGCAAGTTCAGCCTGCGTAAGTTTTTGGGATAAACGTATTTCACTGATCTTAGCTCCAAGTCGCTTTTCAATTGTTGACATGTTTAGTCTCCATGAATATAAGTATAGGCGGATTACATCTTGTTATAAAGGAAGTAATATGTCGTATTGATATGCCGTAATGCTAACATGTAGGCATATTAGGTTGACTTAAGTGCTTGTGGCTTGGTATATTATGTCTTAATAGTAAGCAAATTAAAACTAAGGGAGGAGTTTATCATGTCAGGAAGCAAGGGTATTATGAAGTTCTTGTTGTGTATAGTAATGCTAATTTCTATTACCACACCGGCTTTGGCAACGGAAACTTATTCTTTCGTTACTAAATGGGGCAGTAATGGTTCAGGGGACGGTCAGTTTGCTGGCCCTCGTGGCATAGCAGTAGATAGTAGCGGGTATGTTTATGTTACCGATTATGGTAATGAGAATGTCCAGAAATTTACAAGCGATGGGACTTTTGTAACAAAATGGGGCAGTAATGGTTCAGGGGACGGACAGTTTGCGGGCCCTGGTGGTATAAAAGTAGACAGTAGCGGGTATGTTTATGTTGTCGATTTTCAAAATTCCCGAGTCCAGAAATTCAAAAAAGATGATACTACTGTTTCCTACACATTAACCATCACCAAATCCGGCACAGGCTCCGGCACAGTAACACCGTCAAGCGGCACCCTCTCATGGAGCGGCAGCACCGGCACGGCTTCGTACACATCAGGCACATCGGTAGTGCTGACGGCAACAGCGGATTCCGGCTCTACATTTACAAATTGGTCGGGGTGTGATTCTACAAGCTCAAACCAATGTACCGTAGCTATGTCATCGGCCAAAAATGTAACCGCCACTTTTACATCATCGTCGTCAAGTTCGTATACCCTCACTGTAACCAAATCCGGCACCGGCTCAGGCAGTGTATAAACATCAAGCGGGACACTCTCATGGAGCGGCAGCACCGGGACGGCATCATACACGTCCGGCACATCGGTAGTGCTGACGGCAACGGCGGATTCTGGCTCTACTTTTACAAGTTGGTCGGGGTGTGATTCGACAAGCTCAAACCAATGTACCGTGGCTATGAGCGCCGCTAAAGGTGTAACCGCTACGTTTACGTCATCGTCGTCAAGCTCGTATACCCTTACGGTAACGAAATCAGGCTCAGGCTCAGGCAGTGTAACACCATCAAGCGGGACACTCTCATGGAGCGGCAGCACCGGCACGGCTTCGTACACATCCGGCACATCGGTAGTGCTGACGGCGGCGGCTGATTCCGGCTCTACTTTTACAAGTTGGTCGGGGTGTGATTCGACAAGCTCAAACCAATGCACCGTAGCTATGTCATCGGATAAAGGTGTAACCGCGACGTTTACAAGCAGCAGTTGTTCGTCGACATTCACACTATCCTCAACAAGCGCAAGTTTTACATATTCCGGCGGCAGTGGCAGTGTAAGCGTTACGGCTTCCAATGCTTCATGTTCATGGTCAGCGGCAAGTAATGCCAGTTGGATTACTTTAACGTCGCCCTTGCAGCTTACAGGAAGCAACACGGTAACCTACACCGTCTCGGCAAATACCGGCACGACATCCCGCACGGGGACAATGTCTATCGCCGGACAAACGTTTACGGTAACCCAGGACGCCCAGAACAGTATCACGCTCACGGTAATTAAAGCGGGAAGCGGTTCGGGGACTGTGGTGGACAGTAAAGGAACTCTGGCATGGAGCGGCAATACAGGGACGGCCTCATACGCCTCTGGAACGAGCGTGCAACTATCGGTATCGGCAAGCTCAGGTTCAACATTCACGGGCTGGACAGGATGCGATAACGCGACGGGAAGCTCATGCACCGTGTCGATGTCATCCTCAAAACTCGTAACTGCAACGTTTAGTCAAAATAACTCATACACCTATACCATGACAATCGTAAAAACCGGAACCGGCTCTGGCACCGTAACCGCGTCAACCGGCACAATCACATGGAGCGGCAACACCGGCACAGGCGCTTATAGCGCCAACACGCAGATAACCCTTACGGCCGTGGCGGGGTCTGGCTCGATGTTTAAGGAATGGTCAGGATGTGATTCGGTGTATAATAATATGTGCGGCATTGCGATGTCTTCTGATAGAACCGTGTCCGTTACGTTCAAAGGCGGCGGCAAGCTCAAGAAAAGCAAGTTCGACTATGACGGTGACGGCAACACCGACATCCTGTGGAGAAACAAATCCACCGGATATAACGCGGTGTGGCTGATGAACGGCACGTCATTAAAGGATGCCAAATACATTGATACCGTCAACGACCCCACATGGACAATCGCCGGAGCGGGATATTTTAATCAGGACAATCAAACCGGTATCATCTGGCGAAATCAGACGACCGGAGATACGACGATATGGCTCTTTGACGGAACTAAAGTAAGCGGCGGCGCGCAGTTGGATACGATCTCAGACATTGAATGGGAAATAGTCTCAGCCGGAGATACCGACAGCGACAACAACACGGAAGTCCTGTGGAGAAATAAGAACAAGGGCTATAACGCCAAGTGGAAGATAAAAAAGTCGAAGACAACCGGAATGGTGCTGCTACCGACCTTCAACGATGCATACTGGGAAGTAGCCTGTACGGGGGATTTCTACGGCGACGGCACGGTTGCCATTCTCTGGAGACATAAGCTCTACGGCTATAACGCCCTCTGGCACATGGACGGCGACAGCGTAACCAGCACCGAATATATGCCGACGATGTCAGACACCAATTGGGAAATCGTGGGCGCGGGAGACTTCAACGGCGACGGCATGACAGACATAATCTGGCGCAACAAGACCACAGGCGAAAACGTCATCTGGATAATGAATGGCATCTACGTAACGAATGTGGCAGCCCTTCCGACGATGTCGGATTTGAACTGGGAAATCGTCGCGCCGAAGTAATTTTAATGCAGTGGGGGAAGGGGTTAACCCTTCCCCCTTCTCACCATGCGGATTATGGCGTCTGGCAGGATGGATAAGATATAGCTGTAGAACGAGACGTACTTTCTTATCAGCACGGGTGTGGAGACATGTCTCCCGTGTTTTCTTATCAGGTTCATGTTTGCGTCAATGTATTTTCTCAGTCTTGCCCCGGTGTTTTTGCCGTGTACGCGGTAAAGCGCAAGGGATTCGTCTATGTAGCCGATTTCATGCTCCAGGGCTATCTCAAGCCACAGGTCGAAGTCCTCTACGGTGATTAACGCCTTGTCCTCGCTGAATTGAAGGCCCTTTCCGTTTCTGAACATTACAGTCAGACATGAGATATAGTTAAACGACAGAAACAGGTCCGGGAATATGCCTTTTGAGGAGACGGTTTGTCTTCCCGGAGGCCTTCCCTTTGTATACGTCAGGACGCCATTTTCCATGGCGGACGCCTTTGAGTAAACCATAAAGACATCTTTATGTTCATTTAAAAAATTAACCTGCCTCTCAAGTTTCCCCGGCATCCACAGGTCGTCGGAGTCCAGAAAGGCGGCATAATCCCCGCGGGCCTCCCTCAGGCCCACGTTTCTTGAGGCCGCGATTACGCCGTTGTTTTTAAATTTTACGTATCTGATTCCCGCGTGGCCAAACCCCCGCACAATCTCTTGCGTGTTGTCGGCCGAGTGGTTGTCTATCACTATCAGTTCCCAGTTGGTGTATGTCTGGGTGAGCACTGAGTTTATCGATTCGCCGATGAATTCCCCGTAGTTGTATGTCGGCATGATTATGGAGACGAGCGGCTTGTGTTCAGACATTAGAGCCAATTGCAAAATGAATAAATATGTCATGTTTCTGCTTGCCCTTAAAGATATGGATTCCCGCTTTCGCGGGAATGACAGCAGAGTGAAGGCAGGAATGACAGCAGAAAGCCGTTTTTCCCTGTCTGTCATTCCCGTGAAAACGGGAATCCAGGATGTTGTAGGTGCAGCCCATTACAGCATTTTTCAATTGGCTCATTATGGTGACTTCACGAATCCTTCACACAGAAAGAGGCATCTTCTTATCTCTTCGTCAATGCCGCCCTCAGGTGCGAATCCCGTTTTTTTGATTTTTTCTATACTGTAATTCGTTGGTTTTAAAAACATCTCCCCTGGGGCATCATCTCCAACCGTTATCTTCCTGATTTCCCTTCCATAGGTCTCCTTATAAACCCGCGCTACACGCCCTGCTGCCTCTAAAATAGTCATCGGGCATTCGCCTCCGAGGTTATATAGACCATCGCCATAGCCGTCGGTCAATTCAAAAATAAAGTGCCCCACGGCACGAGCCACGTCATGTATCGATATAAAATCCCTGTACTGCCTGCCGGAGGATTTCAGCGTAAGCGTGCCAGTGGCGGCGGCCTGCCTGCAAAGGTCGTTAAATACGAGGCTCCACCGGTTTACACCCCTGTCGGCGGGGGCGCCGTAGGCGTTTGACAGCCTGAAAACAGCGGTGTTCATCAAGTGGTAACGCCTGAACTGATCAACAAAGCCCTCAGCTGCCGCGTGGGTTATCGCGTATGGATGATATGGCCTGACGGGTGTCTCCTCCGTTATCAGCGGCCCTGAGAGATTCTCCCCGTAGACGTGAATCGTCGAGAAGTATATAAAATTCCTTACCCCCTGGTCTCTGGCCGCGCTGAGCAGCCGGTATGTCCCCTCAGTGTTTATCCTCATGGCCGATATGGGGTCTTGCATCGAGTCGATTTCGTTTAACGCGGCAAGGTGGACTATCGTATCCGCGCCGTCAACGCATCTCTCAATTGAGGCCGTGTCGCTTAATGACATATCCACAGTGTTAAAATCCGCGCACCAGGCGGGAAGCCCTCCATCTTTATTTGTCGTTGTGATGGTTATCCCGGCCTCCGGGTATTTTTCTCTGAGATAGAGGGCTGTCCTTCCGCCAATAAACCCGCGCCCACCGGTTATCAAGATGCGCGTTATGGCGTCCACCTGTAGGGGATACGGGTGTCATTTGGGTCAAGTTGAAAGGCCTCGGCGGGGTCGTGCATCTCGGTAGCGCAGTTGGCCAGAATAGATATCCCGTCTGAGATACCCATAAAACCGCTCCACAGAAGCGGAGGCACCTTTACCAGGCAGTAGTTTCCATCGCCCATTATGAACTCATCAATGGCTCCGAAAGTCGCCGAGCCTGCCCTTTCGTCATAGAGAACGAGCCTCACCCTGCCGAATGGGACCGCAAGGGTTAGGGTCATTTTTTTGTGGAGCTTCCATGCCTTTACCGCACCAGGATTTACTACTGAGAAATATATCTCTCCGAAGCGCTCAAAGAGCGGCGAATCACGCCTCAGCATGTGCATTACCTTACCACGCGCGTCTTCGATTTGCCTTAAGGGTGAGACCGCCACGCCTTCTATCATTTATCTCCCGCGGCCCAGCGTATGCCCTTACTTGCGGCCTCGCCAATATAGCGGTCAATCTGCCGCATGGATAGGTCAAACATATTGTCCTTGCCCTCGTAGCAGCCCTTGTACCATTGGGCCGTCAGCTCTACGGTCTGCCTGAAACTCAGGGCGGCGTACCAGCCCAAGCTATGGAGCGCCTTGTCACAGGAGAGCTTAAGGAGAGAGCTTTCCTTAATTTTCGAGCCTTCGTGCCTCCATCGGCACCCCTCCCAGTGTGCCATAAACTCTGCAATAAGCTCACCTACGGAGTGGTTGGCCCTGGCGTCGGGGCCGAAGTTAAATGCCTCGCCAGAGGCTATGGATGACGAAAGGAGCATCGCCCCAAGCTGCAGGTAGCCGCTTAATGGCTCAAGCACATGCTGCCAGGGCCTTGTGGCGTTGGGGTTTCGCACAACGGCCTCCTGCCCCAATGACCATGCCCTTACGCAGTCGGGGATTATTCTGTCGCGTGCCCAGTCCCCGCCGCCTATGACGTTGCCTGCGCGCGCGGTAGCTAATCGCGGTGCCCAGGGTGTTGAAAAAAACGATGCGCAGTAGGATTTAAAGACAATCTCGGCACATGCCTTTGAGGCGCTATATGGGTCGTCACCGCCTAGTGTATCGTTTTCCCTGTATCCCCAGGGCCACTCCACATTGTAGTAACACTTGTCGCTTGTTATGATTACGGCAGCCTGTACGCTGTCGGAGTTCTTTACACATTGAAGCACATTGGCCGTGCCCTGGACATTTGTGCTGAAAGTCAGCAAGGGGTCTTCGTGGGATACCCTTACAATTGGCTGCGCGGCCAGATGAAAGACTATGTCGGGGCGAAATTCATCGAATGCACCTGTTAATACGTTGTAGTCTCTTATGTCGCCCTTGATATTGCGGATTTTATTGCTGAGTTGCAACACCTCGAAATTGCATGGCTCTGACGGCAGATAAGATGAAAACCCCGCCACCTCTGCCCCAAGCCCCATGAGCCACAACACGAGCCACGACCCCTTAAAGCCAGTGTGCCCGGTAACCAATACGTGCTTTCCCTTGTATGCGCCGCCAAATAGATTTTCTGTCACACCACATTCTCCTTAATGTTTAATCCTGCCATAGTTTCCACGGGGGATTGCCCTTTTCCCACAGGTCCTTCAGATAGTTATAGTCCCTAAACGTGTCCATGCACTGCCAGAATCCCTTGTGCTGAAACACCTTCAACTGTCCCTCTTTGGCAAGGTTCTCAAGCGGCTGTTTCTCCAGCACACAGCCTGACTCCTCGTCGAGGTATTTAAAGAACTCTCTGTTAAAGACAAAATAGCCGCCACTTATGGCACTGCCGCCACTGTCCGGTTTTTCCATAAATGAGACGACCCTGTCATGCTCTATCAGCAGCTCGCCATATCTGGATGGGGGCACAACCCCGGTAACCGTGCCGATTTTGCCGTGGCCCTTGTGAAATCTCAGCAGTTCTTCAATGTTTAAGTCCGTAACACCGTCGCCATAGGTAAGCATAAATATATCCCCGTCGACGTATTTTTCCACACGCTTCAGGCGCGCCCCGGTCATTGCGTTTAGCCCCGTGTCGGCAAGCGTTATCTTCCATCCCTCATATTGCCGGGCATTGCGAGGATGGAATGTGATGGATTTGTTTTGCAGGTCTATAGTAAAATCGTTTGTGAGGATTTCGTAGCGATAGAAGTAGTCCTTGATTCGTTGTCCTTTGTATCCAAGGCAGAGGACGAATTCCGTGTATCCGTAATGGGCATAGCCCCTCATGATGTGCATTAAAACAGGCATCGGGCCGATTTCGACCATCGACTTCGGTTTGAACTCGGTCTCCTCGCGCAGGCGCGTACCTTGTCCGCCGCAAAGAATTACGGCCTTCATGTATTAGTTGCAGATTTTATAGTTAATAGATAATCCCTTAGTTTTCTTGCCGCCATTGCGCGATGGCTGATTTTATTTTTTACATCGTCTCCAAGTTCGGCAAATGTCTTATCATAACCGTTGGGGATAAAGACGGGGTCATATCCGAATCCTGATGTACCCCGGGGAGTGTCAATTATAGAGCCAGTCACCTCGCCATCGAAGAACATCGTCGTCCCACCCATGATAAGGCAAAATACACTGACATATTTCGCTGTCCTCATCTCCTTTGGGACGTCCTGCATGAAATCCAGAAGCTCGTTGATATTCTCTTCGTCCGTTGCGTTGTCGTCGTCAGATTGGGCGGCAAAGCGGGCGGAGTACACACCAGGAGCACCTTCAAGGGCATCGACCTCAAGCCCTGAGTCCTCGGCAACCACTGGGTCAGGCATCTTTTCATAAACGGCCATTGCCTTGGCAAAGGCATTCTTATGATATGTATCTCCGTCTTCTACCACTTTACCCATTATAACAGCGGCACTGGAGAACACTATGCCCGTACCTGTAAACAGGGAGTTTATCTCCCGCACTTTTCCCTGGTTCTTAGTTGCCAGGTATAGATTCATTATCGAGGACCTCCTTTTGTATCCCGACGAGTTCCTCGATGCCCATCCATGCAAGGGTGAGGAGTTCATTCAGGGTATTTCCAGAAAATGGGGAGCCTTCAGCCGTCCCCTGGACTTCGACATACTTGCCGGAGCCTGTCATGACTATATTCATATCCACATCGGCGTCTTTATCTTCCATGTAACACAGGTCAAGGCGGCACTCCCCGTCGACCACACCAACGCTAACCGCCGCGACGTATTCAACTGGCGGGATTTTTTTGATCATCCCGTTTCTCATGGCAAAACGAAGAGCCTCAATGAAACACACATAGGCGCCCGTGATGGAGGCGGTCCTTGTGCCCCCGTCTGCCTGAATCACATCGCAGTCGATTATAAATGACCTCTCCCCAAGTACGGACAAATCCACTACGCTTCTCAAGGCGCGCCCTATAAGGCGCTGGATTTCCAATGTACGCCCGTTTGGTTTAGCGCTCCGGCCTTCTCTGCCCATACGCGTGTGGGTGGAGCGCGGCAGCATTCCGTATTCGGCCGTTACCCAGCCCTTTCCCTTGTCCTTAAGAAACGGCGGCACGGTCTCCTCTATCGTCGTCGTACATAGTACCCTTGTCTGCCCTGTCTCTATCAGGGCCGAACCTTCGGCGTACCTGGCCACACCCCTGGTTATCTTAACCGGCCTTAACTGCGTGTTTGTCCTTCCGTCTGGTCTCATATACCTCCAATGTCCCACGGCATATTTTTATAATGCAACGGCTGTCTCCTCCAGTGATGCTATTTCAATTCTTGTAATATCTTCTAATGAGTCAAGCATAAAGCGCTTGCCTATTTTCTGAAACCTTTCTGGACAGTCCGTAACGTAGTACTTTCTGAAAGCCGGCGTGTCCTCCGTTTTCAGCAAACCGGATGTCCTCAGGATTTTGCTGACGTTTTTTGCCTTTTCTATTGCCGAGTCTATCAGGACGATGTCCTCTCCCATTACTTTTTTTATCACCTGCTTCAGAAGTGGATAGTGTGTGCACCCCAGCACAAGGGTATCTATGTTGGAGAGTTTCATGCCGGATAAATACCTGCGTGCCACCAGCTCGGCCACCTCGTCGTTGAGCCACCCCTCCTCCACGAGGGGGACAAACAGCGGACACGAGCGCTCAATTACCCTGATGCTGTCGTCGATGCCTCTGATTGCCCTGCCATAGGCGCCGCTCTTGATTGTAGCCTCGGTTCCTATTACCCCTACGAGGCCGTTTCGGGTTGCGGTTGCCGCGGCCCTGGCGCCCGGCTCTATAACGCCCATGACCGGGATTTTAAACGTATGCCTTATTATCTCCAGGCTCACGGCATCGGGCACATTTGGCATAAATACGAGCAGCTTTCCGGCCGTCATCTCCAACACCGGTTCAGGCATGGCTTAT
>PEAC01000202.1 GCA_002753305.1 Nitrospirae bacterium MYbin6 | reverse complement strand
AAGATCTTAGTGGCTGCCTCCGAGGTTGCCCCGTTTGTAAAGGAGGGTGGCCTTGCGGATGTTACCGGGGCATTGAGCGCCGCTCTGTCGGTAAAGGGCCACGACGTAAGATTAGTCCTGCCGCGATACCATCAGATAGACCCAAAAAAATATAAACTAACTAAGCGCAAAGAGACGCTTTCCGTGCCGATGGGGGTAATCGGCACAGTAGAGGCCTCCATCATGGAAGGAAAACTGCCCGGCACTAGTGTTCCCAGCAGGCGCGCAGGTGAACCGGTTATTGTCTACTTTATCGAAAACGAATACTTCTTTGGCCGCCCCGGCGGACTTTATTCGACAATTGACGGCGACGGTTACATGGACAACGACAACCGCTTTACATTCTTTTCACGGGCAACTATAGAGCTTTGCAGGGAGCTTAAGTTCAGCCCTGACTGCATCCATGTAAACGACTGGCACACGGCGGCACTACCCATTTTCCTGAACACCGCGTACAGAGGCGACCCCATCGTTGGTAACTGCGCAACGCTCCTGACCATTCACAATATGCAGCACCAGGGGGAGTTCTACGAAGGCCTCATGGACGTCCTCGGCATCGGATGGGAACATTTCAACTACCTCGGCCTGGAAAGAGACGGCAAGACAAATCTGCTGAAAGGTGGAATCTACCATTCAACCCTGGTAAACACTGTAAGCGAATCATATGCCCGGGAGATCCAGACGCCGGAGTTTGGCATGAATCTTGACGGCGTCCTAAGAGAAAGAGCGGCAGACCTCTGTGGCATCCTAAACGGTGTGGACTACGAAAACTGGAGCCCCGAAGACGACCCGCTCATAGCTTCGACATATTCGCTGGATAAACTTGCAAACAAGGCACTCTGTAAGGCCGATATGCAGAGGACATTTGGCCTGCCGGAGCGTGAGGATGTCCCCGTTATAGGGATAGTCTCGCGGCTTGTCAAACAAAAGGGCATAGACATCCTTGCCGAGGCGATATGCGGGCTACTGGAGCTTGACATACAAATAGTGCTCTTAGGGGCCGGTGAGGTGTGGGCACACTTCTTCTATGGCGACATGCCCAACCGCTACAAAGGCAAATTCGGCTGTTACATCGGCTACGACAACACACTCGCGCATAAAATCGAGGCAGGAGCTGACTTCTTTCTCATGCCCTCGCGCTTCGAGCCTTGTGGGCTAAACCAGATGTACAGCATGCGATATGGAACGATTCCTATAGTCAGGGCAACCGGTGGCCTTAACGATACCGTTGAAAACCTCAACGAGGCGGAAAATACCGGCACAGGCTTTAAATTCTACGACATAACCGCTGAGGCGCTCTCAAACACCGTTGGCTGGGCCATCTACACATACTACAACCGCAAAGACCTCATGGAAGGCCTCATCCAAAGGGCAATGAAGAAGCGCTTTACATGGGCCGATGCCGCAGAGAAATACGAAGCCCTCTATATCAGGGCTATCGAAAAAAGACTGGGCTGAAAGCCGCGGCTTCAGGCTTTTCCTGGGGGGGGTGTATGTGGGCTGTATGAAGACAGAAAAGGCCGAGCAGATGAGAATCAAATACAAGTACAGGACAATGATAATAAAGGGCAAGGTGTGGATTCACTACAAGGGTGCGCTACGCCTGGTTGGCCCGGACTGTGCCTTTCACCTGTATTCGGGCGTTAGATCCAGTGGACGCACAGGCGCACGGAATAAGCGCGATGGCTAAAAAACGCGGCGTAAAACCATCTCCCGATGAGGACATATTGCCGCTATGCGCGGAGCTTATCCGAAGCGAGATAACTACCTTAAAAGACCTTTCCCCCGATTTGGCAAATACGTTGGCAAATGAATACTACAGGTTTTTAGTTCTGGCGGCCCCTCATATAAAGCATCCGCTTGCCGGAAAGATTACCCTGCCGGCGATAAGAGAAGAACTCCTTAGCGCTACCCTTGAGTTTGGCGTTGCGGACTCCAATGCTAAATCCGCCCCGGAATCCGACCTTGCAGCGGCACTGGCAGCCGTTGAGGCCATACCACATTTCATGGAAATCCTCCGCGGTATCGATCCAAACAAAGACCCCATACAGCACCGCTCAACAGTTGAGTTGATCACCGACTATCTGAAATACGACATACCCGACGCCGGAGGCAAGCTGCTCATAAAACGCTTATTTGAGCGCGCGGTAAAAAAATCTGCAAAAAAAGTAAAAGAATATATCCCGGGCCTTGCCGACGCTATCGACGTATGACGGCAGCCTTTTCAGCCCCATTCCAAAATGGATAATCCGATAATAGCAACATACGCCCTGGCCTGTAAAGATGCAGTGGACGCACATAAAATTGCCAACGAAATCACATATGAACAAACCGTGGAACTACCCGTTGGGTTCCCGTTAAGAGAGGAAATATCCGGGCAGATAATCGGCAAGGTAAGCTCAATTGAACAAGTAGGCCACGGCCTCTATGCCGCACGGATAGAATATGCAACCGCAATAACCGGCTATCAACTGCCGCAGTTCCTGAACATCCTCTATGGCAACATATCGATAAAGAATAATATCAAGGTTACCGGCATAGAGTTCCCCCCGCAATTTCTCAATAAGTTCAAAGGCCCAAACTATGGGATTAAAGGCATCAGGGCGCTGGCAGGGGTCTATGGCAGGCCGCTCCTGGCCACAGCACTAAAACCCATGGGGGCCTCGGCCACAGAATTTGCCGATATGGCATATGCCTTTGCCCTCGGTGGCGGGGACATCGTAAAGGATGACCACGGCCTTGTTGACCATGAATTTTGCGGCTTCAAAGAACGTGTTATAAAGTGCCAGGAGGCCGTTGAGAGGGCTGCCGATAAGACCGGAAGGAGATGCCTCTACTTTCCCAACGTACTTGCCGAGGTTGGCGAAATCGAAAGGCAGGTGGAGTTTGCCGCAGGG
>PEAC01000201.1 GCA_002753305.1 Nitrospirae bacterium MYbin6 | reverse complement strand
GCGGCTCACTGATTTTATACCACACCATCATGACCGGCTGTGGGCTTATATTATTAACCCAATGGGACGTTTCTACTTTGGTAGGAATAGGACATTTCTACTTTGGCTTGACAAGGCAATTTTTTGTCTTGACAATTGGGTCCACTATACTGCAGTATAGCGTTATCGTAAGCATGATACCTCTGTCCCTCGGACATAGCCGACCGCTCGGCATCGCTATATCCCAAGTCTTTAAGTCCTCTCTCTATCTTCTCCGGTGTCGGCGGCGCGACCTGGCGCCTGATTAAATCTTCCGCCTTGTCCTGTCCGATTAAAGGTATCTGGTCATTTGTATATCCCAACTCTGCCAGCCCTTTCATTTCTTTCGGGGTAATTGGGCTTGGTTGGGGTTGAACTATTTGTTGGGTATTCCTAATAGTTGCTGCATCCGGCGCGGCCGTTTCTGTAATCGGATGCGGCTTGACGGATGCGGCCTCTGGTGCATAAGGTGTAATCATTGGATTGAAGGGTATCTGCTTTTGTTGTTTTTGCAGATAATTTAAAGCGCTCCCTTCTGGCGGTGTGCCTTGCTCTTCTTCATAAGGTATCAATAGGCGATTATCGAAAGGTATTCTTTTATCTGCTTCACCCCAATACGGCTGTCCTGTCATCGTGAAATCAATGGGGCTTCCTTTTGGTTCACCTCTTTGATCCCACGCTATCTGTTTAGGAGTCTCACCAGAAAATGGTATCTGCCCTTGCAACGGCACATTCAATTCAGGGTTTTTATAATCCCAACCAATCTGCCGCGGGGTGTATAATGTTGCTGTTGCTCCAGTTGTCGGCTGATAATTACTGAAAGTCCCCGTTCGCCAGTCATACATACCCGTTCCCTGATTAGCCGGATATGGTGTCGGCGGCACTACGTTGACATCCTTGTAATCATACAATGACGGTTCACTCTGAACAGCAGAAACCGGTTTCTTGCCCTTTATCTCCGATTTCGGCAGCAGCCAGCTCCACGCTGAAGGGTTTATCGTGTGAGCGGCCGCGAACGTCCCCGCGCCTATGGCCGCATTTCTCAAGCACTCTTCGATGGTATCGGCAGGCTGCATGAATCCCGGGGTCGCGCCCAAGGCCCCGGCCCTTATCGTACCGGCCAGGTTTAGCAATCCCTCTTCGCCTTTTGTGAGCGCTTGATTTTGTATCATTTGCCAATTGACCATCTCTTCTGGCGTTGCCGCCCCTGACTTCATTTTCTCACCGACGGTTTTTATGTAATTAACCGTCGACGGTTCGGTCAGGATAGCGTTCTTTTCTAACGCCTGCCCAAAAGGTTTATACGCCTTTGCAAGCGCGCCTTCCACGAGCTTGCCGCCAGCTCCGAATGCCCCGCCCACAGCTAACCCGTGGAGGGCGTTCTTAAAGCGTGTCTCACCTTCCGCCGGTTTCGCTAATGCCTCATAGGCCGCAAACGGCGCAGCCTCTCTTGCCGCCGCCTCAGCAAACGGCTTTAATACCTTTGGCGCTACGGCTCCAGCAGCCCTTGTCGCTAACGGCGTAACTCCTGCCTTGGCTAATCCCCAGCCTATCCTGCCCATAGGTAGAGCCATTCCGGCTAATTCAGCCGCACCCCCTAATATTTCCCTGCCGACACCTGCATCTTGCGGGGTCTCTACGGCAGGCAAGTAACGCGCCGACATGCCGCGTAAAAGTTTCGTTGGAATATCGGCGTACTCTCCGTACCCCCGTTTCGCGGTCTCTATGTATTTAGCAATGTCTTCCGGCGTTGCTGTCCCCGACAATTCCTTCGCCACCAGGCCCGGCGTTTGTATGTGGGCCGCTATCGGTGCGGCCCACTTTTCTGACAGGTATTCTTTTGCAAGTTCAGCGGTCTTGTCCCACAAGCCGCCATATAGACGAAGCGGCGCCGTAACCAACTTACTTGGTGATGACCACACAGACGGCTCAGGCGGGGCCTCCGGCGCGGCGATGCCGTTTAAGTAATTCAACTCCTCTTCTGCGTTTTTAAAATTCGGCATTCTCTACTCCTTGACCCATTGACCGTTTTTATATACCGCATAGCCGCCGGTTTGAAGCGGCTGCCTGTCTCCCTCATTTGGTTGTGGAGTGACGAGCTTCGCTAACTGTTCGAGATACTTTTTCTTCGTGGCATCGTCCGGTGCATTCTCGGCCAGGATGCCCAACCCTTTAATTATCTCAGCCAGGTGAGAGCGTTGCTCTGGTGGCGGAGTCTTATATATGGGTTGGCCGGTAACTGGGTCATACGTTCCCCACGCTGCCCCTTGCGCTCTCCTTGCTTTTTCCTGCTCTACCGTAAGATGTCCCTTTTTTGTAGCAGCTTCGTCTGCCTTTATTCCAAGCTCACCCATCTTATATACAGACTCGGCCTGTTGTTTGGCGTACTGTGCGGCTGTGCTGGCTTGGTTGCGCTCATTCGCCAGTGTTCCAACACCGGCCGCCAATCCTGCAAGCATGGCAAAGGGATTCTTTGTCGACGGCAGTGTTATTCCCCCACCGCCTCCAGAGGCCAGCTCGCCGGGGCTGAACATATCCGTCGGGTCGCTTCCCCAGATGCTGTTTTTCAAGTCTAACTTCTGCTGTGCGTTTAATGGATAGTTGCCGTTTTGCTTATACGTTGCCCGTGCCATGTCGTAGTATTTCTGGCGCCTTGCCATTTCAAGTTCAAACTTTGCATCATCAAGGGCACGTGCGTTGCTAAAATTCGTACCCAGCAATGCATTGGTCGCCTCAGACGTTAGCACGCTCATTGTGCCGCCGCCAGAGCCGAAAGGGAAAGATGTAGGTGGCCTGTATGTCTGCCCCGGAATTTCATTGCCCTGAGCATCCTTCCCACCGGTTATGCTTATTTGTCCGGGGTCTATACCTTTAAGGTTGTCCGGGTTGTCTTTTCGATTCCCGTAATATATGTATGGCGCTAA
>PEAC01000200.1:2041-2948 GCA_002753305.1 Nitrospirae bacterium MYbin6 | reverse complement strand
GTACGAGGGCTGTGAAGATGTCTGCATAGTAGGGATTCACCGCGCCGGGGTACATATTGCCAGGCGTTTGTCGCAGAGGATACTTCTTATCGAAGGGGTCTCTATTGCCGTTGCCTCCCTGGATATATCATTTTACAGGGACGACCTCAACCTGAGAAAACATCATCCTATAGTAAGAAAGACCGAGATGCCTATCAATATAAACGATAAAAAAATAATTCTCGTAGACGATGTCCTCTATACCGGCAGGACTATTCGGGCTGCCATGGACGCACTGAACGACTTTGGCAGGCCGGCACAGATACAGCTTGCCGTCCTTATAGACAGGGGGCACAGGGAGCTGCCTATTCGGGCCGACTATGTTGGGAAGAATATCCCCACTTCAAGGTCGGAAAACATTAAAGTCCTGCTTAAAGAAGATGGACAACAGGATATGGTGTTAGTCATAAGAACAGAAGGGCTTGCCTGAGATATTGTGGACAATATAAGGATTTATGGAAAAAGACCTGTTAGATATTAAAAGCGCGACTGCCGCCGACATAGAACTGGTACTTAATACCGCATCGTCGTTTAAGGACGTCCTGTCGCGGGATATCAAAAAAGTCCCTACTCTCAGGGGCAAGACCGCTGTGAATCTGTTTTTCGAGCCTTCAACAAGGACAAAAACATCTTTTGAGCTGGCCGAAAAGAGATTGAGCACCGATGTCATTAACTTCGTAGTGCCGACAAGTTCAGTAACAAAGGGAGAGACACTTTATGATACTATTAAGACAATTGAGTCCTATGGAATAGATTTTATTATTATCAGGCACCAGTACTCAGGTGTGCCGCATTTTATATCGAAAATATCGAAGGCCTCGGTAATAAACGCAGGGGACGGCATAAACGAACACCCCACGCAGGCCCT
>PEAC01000200.1:0-2013 GCA_002753305.1 Nitrospirae bacterium MYbin6 | reverse complement strand
AATCAAAGAGATAAAGGGTACTCTCTCCGGCCTTAAAATCGCAATCGTGGGGGATATCTCACACAGCCGGGTGGCAAAATCCAACATCTACTGCCTGAAAAAACTTGGGGCCACGATAAGACTAATCGCCCCGCATACGTTAATTCCCCCTGGTATAGAGGGCGAAGTCGCGGAGGTCTGCCATAGCATTGAGGCAGGCATAACTGGTGTCGATGTCATAATGACACTGAGGATACAGCGTGAGAGGCAGACGGGCGGTTTTTTTTCCTCAACCGACGAGTATTTCAAGTTCTGGGGGCTGACACGACGAAGGCTTCAAAGGGCTGCCCCGGAGGTAATCGTCATGCACCCGGGACCTATGAATCGTGGGGTTGAGATAGCGTCCGAGGTAGCCGACAGCAGGCACTCGGCCATCAACGCACAGGTAACCAACGGCCTTGCCGTCAGAATGGCAGTCCTGTATCTTCTGGACAACGCCAGGCCCCGGAATTGATATATAATATGAGGTGTTATCATGGATTTAATTATTAAAGGCGGCCACATAGTCGACCCATCGCAGGGCATAGATTTCATCGGCAATGTTTATATCGATAACGGCAGGATTCTGAAGATAGTCTCAGCGGATAAAAACTCTACCCAGGCGCCCTTGCCAGATACCACAAAGACAATAGACGCCACCGGTCTGCACGTCTTCCCCGGCCTTGTAGACATGCACACGCACCTGAGGGAACCGGGCTTTGAGTACAAGGAAACCATAAAAAGCGGCACATACGCCGCCGTAAAGGGCGGCTTTACAAGTGTGTGCTGCATGCCCAACACAAAGCCGGTAAACGATAACGAGACAGTGACGGAGTTTATAGTGAAAAAGGCCTTGTCCGAGGGTTCCTGCAATGTGTTTCCCATAGGGGCGATAACGAAAAAGCAGGAGGGCGTTGAGCTTGCCGAAATGGGTATGATGAGAGACGCCGGGGCGGTAGCCTTTTCGGATGACGGCCATCCGGTAGCCGATTCACTGGTGATGCGCCGCGCCCTTGAGTACTCAAGGGTGTTTGATGCCCCGATAATCTCCCATGCCGAGGACTTATCACTCTCGGATGGTGGGGTGATGAACGAGGGGTATCTCTCTACGGTGCTTGGCCTGAAGGGGATACCGGCCAGCTCCGAGGTGATAGCCATTAAAAGGGATATAGAGCTTGCGGCGCTGACAGGAGGGCGGTTGCACATTGCCCATGTCTCAACAGCCGGTGGTGTCAGGGCTATCAGAGAGGCAAAAAGGGACGGGATTTTAGTCACGGCCGAGACATGCCCACACTATTTCCACGTTACAGAGGCAGAGGCCGACGGCTATAATACAGCCGCGAAGGTTAATCCGCCTCTGAGGACAAAAAAAGACGTTGAGGCCGTTAGAGAGGGTCTCATTGACGGCACCATAGATGTAATAGCCACAGACCACGCCCCTCACCACAGGGACGACAAGATGTGTGAATTCGACAGGGCGGCCTTTGGCATATCGGGGCTTGAGACAGCGTTTTCTCTGAGCCTGGTGCTGGTTAAAGAGGGACTTTTGCCGTTGAATAAATTAATTGAGAAGATGTCCTGGGTACCGGCGCGGATTTTAAACCTCGACAAGGGTACGCTGAGGGAAGGTGCCGATGCGGACATAGCCATTATAGACATAAATAAAGACTTTAGTATAAATCCAGAACAGTTTGTATCAAAAGGGAAAAATACCCCTTTTAGTGGTTGGAGCCTCAAGGGGCTGCCAGTTATGGCCCTGTGTAAGGGCATTGTGAAATACACCTTACTAACAATTTAAAGATGGATGGGATATGAAGTGACAAAGGCGTTATTAGTATTATCGAACGGTTTAGTATTTGAAGGTGAGTCTTTTGGGGCCGAAGGACAGGCCATAGGTGAGGTGGTATTTAACACATCAATGGCGGGTTATCAGGAGATATTGACTGACCCATCGTATAGGGGGCAGGTAGTGGCGATGACCTATACGCAGATTGG
>PEAC01000199.1 GCA_002753305.1 Nitrospirae bacterium MYbin6 | reverse complement strand
CAACCGAGACGTAGAGGGCCGCGTCCTGGAGTTCTCCGGGGCCGAGTACATGGTAAGGGGCAGGGGTTATATCAAAAACGTCGGGGACATAGAAGACATCCCCATTGGGACAAACGGCACCGGCACGCCTATATATGTTAAAGACGTGGCACAAGTGCGGCTTGGCCCTGAGATAAGGCGTGGCCTTGCAGACCTTGACGGAAGGGGCGAGGTGGCCGGTGGTATCGTGGTGGTGCGTTTTGGTGAGAACGTCCTCGACGTTATCGAGCGTGTTAAGGCAAAGATAAAAAACGACATAGAGCCGAGCCTGCCCAAAGGGGTAAAAATCGTGACTACATACGACAGGTCTGACCTGATTGGCAAGGCCATTGATACGTTAAAAGACGAGATAATAAAGCTCTCCATAGCCGTAAGCGTGGTGTGCGTGGTGTTTTTATTTCACCTGCCAAGCGCCTTAGTGGTAATACTAACGCTGCCGTTAGCGATAATCATGTCATTTATCTGCATGTACTATCTGGGGCTTACGTCAAACATAATGAGCCTGAGCGGGATAGCCATAGCGATTGGGGCAATGGTCGACGCATCGATTATCATGGTGGAGCAGGCCCATAAGAAACTTGAGCAGTGGGAGGAGGACGGCCGCCCCGGCAACAGGGTGGACGTGGTAATAGAGGCGGCGCAGGAGGTGGGGCCGTCGCTGTTCTTTTCGCTGCTGGTTATAACGGTGGGATTTCTGCCGGTCTTTACGCTTCAGGCACAGGCCGGGCGGTTGTTTAAGCCGCTGGCGTATACGAAGACATTTGCGATGCTCTTTTCATCGTTCCTTGCCGTAACGATAACGCCGGTGCTGATGACGTTGTTTATCAGAGGGAAAATCAGGCCTGAGGAGAGAAACCCCGTGAGCATCGCCCTGCACTTTCTTTATGAGCCGGTGGCAAGGGCAGCTCTGCGATTTAAGTGGATTGTCATTATCATAGCAGTAATAATAATGGGTCTGACGGTGTATCCGTATATGAAACTTGGGACGGAGTTCATGCCGCCGCTCTATGAGGGGACGCTGTTTTACATGCCGGTAACCGTGCCGGGGGCGTCGATTGCGGAGGCTGGAAAGCTGTTGCAGGTGCAGGATGAGATACTAAAAAACATCCCCGAGGTGGCGCAGGTGTTTGGAAAGGCTGGCAGGGCGGAGACTGCTACCGACCCGGCGCCGATAGAGATGTTTGAGACGGTGGTTAATTTGAAACCAGAGTCACAGTGGCGAAAGGGGCTGACGGTTGAAGACTTAAAGAACGAGATGAACGATGCGTTATCGATTCCGGGTGTTGCGAATTCGTTTACGATGCCGATAAAGGCACGCATAGATATGCTCTCAACGGGGATAAGGACGCCTGTTGGGATAAAGATATTAGGCCCGAAATTAGAGGAGCTTGAGCGCATCGGGTTGGAGATAGAAACTGCGGTAAAGGCGATACCAGGTACG
This sequence comes from Nitrospirae bacterium MYbin6, assembly GCA_002753305.1. Taxonomy (GTDB): domain Bacteria; phylum Nitrospirota; class Thermodesulfovibrionia; order Thermodesulfovibrionales; family Magnetobacteriaceae; genus Magnetominusculus. The sequence continues at coordinate 1,501 of PEAC01000199.1, read as the reverse complement.
AGGAGCGCCTATGCGGAGCGCGTGATGACGGGGTATTTCCTTGATTTCGAGGTCAAGCGCCGTGAGGCGGCCCGCTACGGCCTGACGGTTGATGACGTTCAGGAGGTAATTCAGTCGGCAGTCGGCGGGATGAACCTGACAACGACCGTGGAGGGCAGGCAGAGATACCCCGTAAACGTAAGGTATATGAGGGATTTAAGGGGCAATATAGACAATCTGAAAAGGGTACTTGTGCCGCTGATGCCGGCCAACTCAAGGGCAGCAAACGCTCAAACGGCACAGATGCAGCCAGTTGCCCAGGTACCGATGGGAGAGATAGCCGACATAAGGATTACGCAAGGCCCCACATCGATAAAGAGCGAAGAGGGCCTGTTAACTGCATATGTATTTATAGACTTCAGTGGTAGGGACGTAGGGAGTTACGTAGAGGAGGCAAAAAAGAAGGTTGCTGACCTGGTGAAAGTCCCATCTGGCTATCGCCTGAAGTGGAGCGGTGAGTATGAATACATAGTGGAGACCCACAAGAGGCTTAAGCTGGTAATCCCGCTGACGGTATTTGCGATATTCGTGCTGGTGTATATCAACACCCAGTCGACGATAAAGACGGCAATAGTGCTGTTAGCAGTACCGTTTTCGCTGGTCGGGTCGTTCTGGTATTTGTATCTGTTAGGTTATAACATGAGCATAGCGGTGTGGGTGGGGATGATAGCCCTTGCGGGGCTGGATGCCGAGACGGGGGTAGTGATGCTGTTATATCTGGAGCTATCCTATGAAAAGTGGAAAAAAGAGGGAAGGTTGAACTCGTATGGGGACCTCAAGGATGCAATAATGCACGGAGCGGTCAAGCGAATCAGGCCAAAGATAATGACGGTAAGCGTAATCCTGGCGGGCTTAATCCCTGTGATGTTTTCAACAGGGGCAGGTTCGGACGTAATGAAAAGGATAGCGGCCCCGATGGTCGGCGGGGTAATAACCTCAACGATACTGGAGCTGATAATCTATCCGGCAATCTACATCCTCTGGAAGGGCCGCAAATTCAGGGGTTAGACGCAAGACTTGTGAAAAGCTCTCTCCCAAGATAAAGGCATTTTACTGCTCTCCTTCAATGTAACTCATAGCTATTGCTGGCATGCAATGATACATATATAAGCTCTGAATCTTCATACTTAACAGGCTTGACTATGAATGCAAAATAGTTAAGAAAGCATCATCTTTTCTAAGAAAACTTTATCTAATAACCTAAGCATCCTATAAATTAGTGTTATTTCTTTTGTTGATTCTGACGTATATTAGCCAACTCCTCTTGTACATTCATCCGATATTCATAAAACAATTCTTTAATTCGATTAATATCTTCAATTGCTTTCTCTGACCCCGGAAAATGTCAATAACTTTGAGACACATTGCATCACCATTTAGTGTATCATCCTTCACTCAAAGAGATCTGTTTTGGTTTATTGTATAATGGACCCCAAAAACTGGACAACATGTTAAGTTACAG
>PEAC01000025.1 GCA_002753305.1 Nitrospirae bacterium MYbin6 | reverse complement strand
GTCTTTGATTTCATTGTTGCCTCCCGTTATCTCTTGTTTCCTATAGTATCTGCATGTATCTATTGGTATCATTGTATCATATTTTAAATGGGGTGTCAATATAAAAAGAAGAGAATATTTACATCAAGAAACACTTAGTGTTAATATAGTAAGTATGGAAAGGTTGTTGTCGATGAAGGATACAATGGAGGTTTTGAACATATCACGAGTAACTGTTTATCGCCTTATCAAGAAGGGTATCCTAATTCCGGTGAAAATTGGTAGTAAAAATCTATTTAGACCTGAGGATTTGAATAGATTTATTGAGCAAAGTAAAAAACCTGTTTCATTGTCGTAAGGAGTAACCCGAAGATGCCGAAGAAGACCTACAAGCCCGGGGAGGCGCTAAGATACCTGGCAAATGCACGGGAGATACTGACCAGAGCACCCATAGAAGGTGATTTCTATGCCGATATAAAGCCTGTGCGCGAGGCTTTCAGCACGGCATATTTAGCTATCTTAGAGGCCATAGACGAGGTGTTGATCAAGAAGGGCTATACGATAAAGGAGCTTCCGAAGTCGGTAGACGGTTATAGAACGGCGTTACAGAAGCATTTTTCTGTGCATAACGGTAAACTGCTTAAGGATTTCGAGCGCCTTTACGCAAGCCTGCATATAGCCGGTTATTATAGGGGATTAATAACTGAGACGAATATGGTCAAGGACGCCTTTAAGGCCACTGAGGCGTTCATAAAGAAGATTGTGCCGACGTAAGTAGAGGGATCCCTTAAATGCAGAACGAAAAAGAACCGGAAAACAACGCAATACCACCTTCTGAGCAATGGCTTTACGATAATGTGGAGGCTCTTGAACACGTCAAAGCCGACTTGAAAGATGCTTAAGGAAGGCAGGATAGGTAAGTTCAACCTTAAGGTTATATCCTTAACGAACCACTGGCCACTTCAAAACATCTAATCCCTTTGTTTGAAGCTAAGGAACTCGAAAACGGCAGCGATTAGAGGAGAAATTCTGGTGACGGTCTGGTGACGGTGTTTTTGTAGATTATATAGCTATAACTCATTGATATTACATGGTAAAATAACCGGAGAGGCAGGGATTCGAACCCTGGGTGGAGTATTACCCCCACAACCGCTTAGCAGGCGGCTGCCTTCGACCGCTCGGCCACCTCTCCGGTTTGGCTACGAACTTACACTATAGCACTTTCCTCATGTTAAAATCAACTCTCTATGCGCGCCTTGATCTGTAGTCCTCTATGGCCTTTCTCAGCGCGTCTGCCCCGAGATTCGAGCAGTGCATTTTTTGTGGCGGCATCCCGTCTAACGCATCTGCCACCGATTCCTTCGTTATCGCAAGGGCCTCTTCCAGCGTCTTGCCCTTTGCCATCTCCGTTATCATGCTTGAGACCGCTATGGCGGCCCCGCAGCCGAACGTCTGGAACTTCGCCTCCGTTATCACATTGTCCTGAACCTTGATAAATAACTTCATGGCGTCGCCGCATGTCGGATTTCCTTCCATCCCTACGCCGTCGGCATCCGCTATTTCCCCTACGTTTCTTGGATTTGTGAAATGATCCATCAGTTTAGCGCTATACATTTATGCACCCTCCTTATTGCCGCCTTCTGCCTCCATCGCACCCCAGCCTTCTTTAGCAAACGGCGACATGTCTCTTAATCGTTTCACTATCAGAGGAAATTCCTCTATACAACTGTCTACGCCCTCTTGCGTATTTCCTATCCCAAGGCTGAACACTATCGAGCCATGGGCCATAGACGTTGGAACACCCATTGATACCAATACCGGGGATGCCTTCAGTGCCTTCGATGTACACGCAGACCCGCTTGCGGCATATATCCCCTTTGCCAGTAACAACAGCAACATACCCTCACCCTCTATATACTCCACTACGAAACTTGCCAGTCCAGGAAGCCTCTGCTCAGGATGCCCGGTCGCGTGTACTTTGGGAATCTTTAGTATCCCCTCCGTCAGCCTGTCCCTTAATTGCCTTACATGGGCCATGCGCCCGGAAAGCCCGGCCTCTGCCAGCTCTGCCGCCTTACCCATTCCAACTATCGCCGGTACGTTTTCCGTCCCCGCGCGGCGTCCGCCCTCCTGAATTCCGCCATATATCAGCGGCAGTATTCGCTGCCCCGTCTTCAGATACATGGCCGCAGCACCCTTTGGCCCATAAAACTGGTGCGCCGTCAGGCTCATGGCATCCACACCTAAGTCCTTTACATCTACCGGGATGTTCCCTGCCGTTGCCACTGCATCAGTGTGAAAGGCTATCTTGTGGGCCTTTGCTATGGCGGCTATCTCCTTTATCGGTTCTATCGTGCCAACCTCTGAGCTTGCATGGATTACCGAAATAACTGTAGTCTCTTTCGTTATCGACTTTTTTACTGCGTCAGGGTCAACCATGCCGTACTTATCTACCGGCACATAGGTGGCTACAAATCCCTGTTTCTCAAGTGAACGGGCAGTGTTTAGCACTGAGTGGTGCTCTGCCTTTGATATGATAATGTGTCTGCCAATTTCTTGCCTTGCCAGGGCCATTCCTTTCAGGGCAAAGTTATTGCTCTCCGCTGCCGACGAGGTAAAGATTATCTCCGATGGCTTGGCGTTTATCAGCCGCGCTACCTGTTCTCTGGCTGTCTCTATCGCCTGCTTTGCGTTCATCCCGAGGTCGTACATGCTCATCGGATTTCCATACTGCTCCTTAAAATATGGCATCATCGCATCCAACACCTCGGGCAACAACGGGTTAGCAGCTATGTGGTCAAAGTATTTTATGCTCATCTGTTCCCCCTTTTTCTGATGTATATTTTATAGTAATCATCCTCTTCGTCTATCCCCAGAAAGTCGTTTCCGGTCTTGGTACACCAGGCCGGTATGTCCTCAAGCGCCCCGTCGTAATCCGTCAGAAGCTCAAGCACCTGCCCGGGGTCAAGCTCTTTCATCTGCTCATCCAGCTTTAACAGGTGCATGGGACACATCATATAAACTATATCGCTAGTTACGTCGGCCTTTATGTTTTCGACGAACTTTAGCGACATGCCGCCTCCACCGTATATCCCTGACTTGTTAATGAGTTAAAGTGTTTTCCATCTAGAAGATCTTTCAACGTTATCGTGTTTAAAAACTCCTCTATTTGCCTTCCCAATGCCTTCCACAGGTGCTGGATTACGCAGTGGTCGGCCTTTATGCAACCCACCGGCATATCCTCTGGAGTAACACACGCGGTTATCGCTATCGGGCCTTCCAATACCATTAATATTTCCTCAATGGATATTCTCTCTGGCGGGGACTTCAGCATGTAGCCGCCACCGGGGCCTTTTACACTTCTTATCAGGCCGGCCTTTCTCAGCTTGCCTAATATCTGTTCTAAAAACGCACCCGATACGTCCTGCCTTTCAGATATAACCTTTATCGTCACAGGGTTGTCCGGATAGCCGCGGGCTATTTCATACATTGCCCTCACCCCGTACTGGCATCTGGTGGATAGTCTTAACATGATTTATTGTATAATAGTTTACTAAATTTGTCAAGTATTCGCAGTATGTTTGATATGGAAAGATGGCTTACCAGTTTTCGTGGATTTTATGTACCTCTTCGGCAGATAACACTGTTCCCGCTACCGGGGAATCAACTTGTGAAGTTAACCAACACACCGCCAACCTTCTCTCGTTCACTATTTACCAGTTTAAATAGGGGATAGTGAGTGTAAACGAAATATAAGGATTGAAAGATATTTCCGGCAAACACGCTCCCCCCACTACATTCTAAACGATTTAAGCCATTCCATATGTTATAATATCGCTAATGCCTAAACAATACGACAAAATCATAAAAGAAAACCTTAAGGACGTGGTAGCTACCCTGATAACAAAGGTAATCGGGCTGAAAATTGTCAAATACACGGCTATTGAGACTAAGCTTCAGATAACCAATGAACGTGAAGCAGACTTTATCTTCCTTGTGGAGTTGGCAGATGGTTCCAAAATCCTGTTGCATATAGAGTTTCAGGCAACAAACTATTCCAAAATGGTTTACAGGGAGTTGTGGTACTGGGTTTATCTGGCGCAAGCCAAGGGGGTTCATCCAGAGCAATATGTATTTTACATTGGGAATAAGCCGCTTACGATGAAAGACAGCATCTCAACAAAGACGCTGAACTATAGATATAATCTAATCGACATGCGCAATGTCGACTGCGAAATGTTTCTGCATTCGGATAAACCTGAAGAGGTGATAATATCTATCTTGTGCAATTATAAGAAAAAAGGTGCTAAAATATTTATACGAGAGATACTTGAGAGATTAAAGGATCTGGTGCCTGAGGAGACACTCCGAGGCAGATACATAAGGCAGGTGGAAGTCCTGTCGCAACTGAGGGATTTACAGGACGACGTATGTAAGGAGGCAGAGGATATGGCATTAGTATATGATATGGAGAGAGATGTAAGGTTTAGACAAGGGCGTGAGCGTGGATTATTAGAGGGGAAGGAGAAGTGGAAACAGGAGGGTAAACTAGAAGGTAAACTGGAGGGTAAGCTGGAAGGTAAACTTGAAGGTAAGCTGGAGGGTAAGCAGGAAGGTAAGCTGGAGGGTAAGCTGGAGGGTAAACTTGAAGGTAAACTTGAGGGGTTACTTGAAGGAATTGAACTAGGGCTTGAACTTAAATATGGTTCGGCCGGGCTTGAGTTGATGGATATGGCCAGGGCACTAAATTCTATAGATAAATTGGAGGAGTTTAAAAATCTCATCAGGAGGGCCGATTCATTGGACGATTTGAAGAGGTTATGGGGACAAGGCATATAACGGGAATTAAGCTGCCCAGAGGCAGAGTTTACCATAAATATAATTAGAACAGGCGGTATTGATGATATTACAGGATAAGAAAAAAATATTGGTAACAGGAGGGGCTGGCTTTATCGGCTTTCACCTGTGTAAGAAACTGATTTCGCACGGGTTTGACGTTGTAACCGTCGACAATCTCAACGACTACTACGATGTCCAGATAAAACACGACAGGCTTAAACTGCTTTATGGCGCGGGGAATTTTAAATTCTTAGAGATGAACATTGCCGATAAGGACACGATGGAGGCGCTCTTTGCCGAGGAGAAATTCGATTTTGCCGTAAATCTGGCCGCCCAGGCAGGCGTTCGATATTCTATAGAGAATCCACACGTCTATGTGGAGAGCAACATATCAGGCTTTATGAACATGCTAGAGGGTTGCCGGCATAACAAGGTAAAACACCTCATATTTGCCTCGTCGAGTTCCGTCTATGGGGCAAACGCCAATATGCCATTTTCAGTCCGGCAAAACGTCGACCACCCTGTTTCACTTTACGCGGCGACAAAGAAATCAAACGAACTCATAGCCCACTCATATAGCAGCCTCTATGGGCTGCCATGTACGGGGCTTAGGTTTTTTACCGTTTATGGCCCGTGGGGCCGCCCGGACATGGCCCTGTTTCTCTTTATAAAGGCAATCCTTGAAGACAGGCCAATAGATGTCTTTAACGAAGGCAATATGAAGCGCGACTTTACCTATATCGACGACATCGTAGAGGGCGTATTCAGGTTAATCGAACGCGTCCCAGTGCCTAACCCTCAGTGGGACGCCAAATACCCGGACTCGGCCTCAAGCTACGCCCCATACAGGCTCTACAACATTGGAAACAATCACCCAGTTGACCTGATTAAGTTTATTGAGATAATCGAAGACATTTTAGGGAAAAAGGCAAAGAAAAACCTCCTGCCCATGCAGCCCGGCGATGTTGCCGACACGTATGCAGACATAGAGGAACTCGTCCGGGACACCGGCTTTACGCCTTCAACAACCCTTGAGACCGGCATAGGAAACTTCGTCGCATGGTACAAGGAGTATTATAAAGTCTAACGTATGGCTCCGCCTTTGGCAACGGATGTAAGCATTATCTCGGCCGTAGCGATAACCTCTCCGTCAACAGCGACACTTGCCTTAAAGACATATAACGGAGGGAACTTCTTCACCAACTCCGACTCAATGATGAGCGTGTCGCCCGCCCTGGCTGGTTTGATATGGTGGGCGTCGTTAATCATTGTCAAAAAGGCCATCTCGATTTCCTCTGCCTCAAGGACAAGCCCCGATGCCTGGGCCATTGCCTCAACCAGCAGCACGAATGGAAAGAACTGAACACTGCCGCGTCCTGCGCCGAGGACTTCTTCTCCGGCGGTAACGTTTTTTAGTGCCCTGATGCTGCGCCCCTTGTCTATCTCCAGGACCTTCTCGATAAAAATAAAGGGCTGTGCGTGTGGCAGGCGTTTAACTAATTCTCTTTTGTTCATCTATGTATCCCACAATAGCACCAACGGATGTAAAGATTTTCTCTGCGGTTTCCCTGTCGGTGATGTCAACACCGAACTCCTTCTTAATGCCTACGACCAGCTCCAGGACATCAATGGAGTCAAGCCCCAGCCCACCTGGGCCAAAGAGCGTCGTAGTTTCGTCGATTACTTCTTCTCCAATTGAGAGCTTAAGCCTGCTGAGGAGCAATCCCTTTAGTCTTTCAAATGTATCGGACATGCGCTCTTATAAACCTCCCGTTACGGAAATAACCTCACCTGTAATGTATCCGGCCTCCCCGGAGGCGAGAAATTTTACTACGGCGGCCACCTCTTCCGGCCGTCCAAATCGCTTCAGTGGGATATTGCGTCGTAAATCCTCACGCACTGCTTCCTTCATAGAGTGCAGCATATCGGTCTCTATTAAGCCTGGTGCAACCGCGTTTACCCTGATGCCAAACTGGGCAAGTTCCTTCGAGAGAGACCGCGTAAGGGCAATAACGCCCCCCTTTGCCGCCGCGTAGTTGGCCTGTCCCGGCAGGCCCTCAGTAGCGCTTAGTGAGGAGATATTAACCATCACCCCGTGGCGTTGGGCTATCATATGCGGCAGCACGGATTTTGCCGCGTTAAACACACCTTTTAAGTTAACGTCTATAACGTCTGTCCAGTCCTTCTCAGGCATCAGCATCAGGAGGCCGTCTCTGGCAAGGCCGGCGTTATTCACAAGTATATCAATACGGCCGAGGCGGCTTGCCACGTCGTCCATCATCTTTTTCATCTGAGAGAGGTTGGTATTCTCCGCCCGATAGGCAATCGAATATGGATTCATCGCGCTTAACTCTTCACGGAGCGCTTCGGCCTTATCAGCAGAGGAGTTGTAGTTTATTACCACTGCGCAGCCTTCCATCGCCAGCGCCCTGCAGATGGCAGCGCCAATTCCCCTGCTTCCACCGGTGACAACGGCAACTTCGCAGGAATGGTTTACTGCCGCCGTCTCATTAACCTCATTCATCGTAACACATCCCACATGGGGCCGCGCTTAATAATCTTTCTGATGGTGGCCATAGTAGAGGCATCACAGCGTATATCAAGGGCAGGCACTACGCGGTTGGCCCCGTCTTGTGCCCATGCCTGGACGCGCTTTAACAGCAAATCCGCCGAGGTCTCGGGGCTGATATAAAACACCGGCTCAAGCAATTCCTTCCCGTTAGGGATAACGCCGTCTTCTATCGCTTTTTTACAAATATCCGTACCGGGGTATATCCTTACGCCAACAAGGGCGATTAAGGCACGCGGCTTTATCTTGTCAAATAATCTGAATGTCTCATCCAATGTCCTGTCGTTTTCCGATGGGCCTCCAAGTATAATATAGTGGGCGTCGGGCATGTCAATCTTCTTGCATATGATGGAGGCGTTAATAATATCGTCGGGTGTGAAGTGTTTTTCATATGCCTTGAGTGTAAGGCTTGAGCCGGCATCGGAGCCAAACTCTATGCCGCTGCAACCGGCTCGTTTCATAAGGCGGGCAAGCTCTTCGGTGAAGCTATAGGGGGTAGCGAAACATGTCCATTTAATCCTGAGATTTCTCCTGATCATCCCCTCGCATATCTCAATCGAATGCCCAAGGGGGACGTTAAATATGTCATCGACGAAAAAAGCGTAATCAATTGCGTGCCTCTCTTTCATTTGGGCGAGTTCTGAGACGATCTCCTCCGGCGGTCTGAGCCTTAGGCGTGTACCCTCAAGCATAGGGTACGTACAATATGTGCACTTAAAGGGGCAGCCGCGTTTGGATTGAATATTCCCCATCCCGCCAAACTTGAGGTAGGCGGCGTTGTTCAGGACATCCCTGTCAGGCAGGGACACCACAGGGCTGTATGAGATGGGGTTTTGGCGGAACGTACCGTTTTTATCAATTATAGATATGTTTGGGATTGAATCAATCCCGCCACCGTTTCCATATGCCTCAACGAGGCCGAGAAATGCCTGTTCTCCCTCACCGGCAATGCCGAGATCAAGGCCCAGGTATCTCAGGATCTCTTCTGGAAAGAGTGAAAATCCCGACCCACCGGCAACGATTGGGGCATCGGTGAGGGTCTTAATGTGATGGACAATATCCCGAATTCTGGGCATATAGAAAATGCTGCGATTGTATGTGAGATTATCGACGTTTCTGATAGAGATGCCGATAATATCGGCCTGGTATCCGGCAAGATAGTCCTTCAGGGCAGAGAAATCATCATCGACAAAACACAAATCGAGGATTCTGGCGTCAAACCCGGCCCTTATCAGGCATCCGGCGATATAAGCGGCCCCAATCGGGGCAACTGGATACGGCAGTTTTTCGTTATTGACAGAGATCAAAAGGACCTTTTTCATAGCACGGGTAGTATAACATTTTAAGGCAGCATAATTCTCTGGCAATGTCAAACTTGAGGCCGCAATAAAAGCCAGAGAAGATGATTTTATCCATTGGCATTTAGCCAACGTTATAAACTGGTTGGCCGGTACGGATTTCAGGGAATTCCTCCGGTATGTGTTGGTGTCTTGTGCATTTGCCCTGAGAAATAATTATACGATGAACCCAAATACGCCTCTTCTGCCGTTGGCGTGATATTTTAACTTGCAAAATTATCACAAATCTGTTATACTTTCACTAAACAAATTCGTTGAATCATTTTAAGCGTGAATATTATCAACTATCCAATCAACCGGAGTGCATATGCCGGATAACGATAAACGTGTAAAGATAAAGATTGCCGGCAAGGCTTGACAGCTCTGGTTGCCGCGATGTCTTGTATGACGGCGTTAAATCACATGATATCAAAGAGGCCAAGCTCCAGGTGATTATCAAAAAGGCGAATCTGGTGTTGTGGAATAGTGAAAGAGATGAAGGAGTTGAGATTGGTAAGAAGTTATATGATTTCATAAATGGAAGTGGTGGACAACTCAATAAAATCAAAAAAGCTGCGGTAAGTGAGAGTAAGAATCTGTACGTTTATCTCGATGTCGGCCCGGAATTGACCCATCTGCCGTTTGAGCTTATGCGCGATGATGCGGGATTTCTATTTCTCAATGAGACGCGGCTGTTAGTGCGAATGGTGAATGAAAATGGCTGGGAAAAGCCCATCGAACCGGAGAATCGGCCACTAAAGATGATTTTTATGGCGTGTTCGCCAACAGATTTGCCGCCGGAGTCGGTCTTGAGTTTTGAAGATGAAGAACAGCTCATTATTAAAGCAACGGAGAAATACGCGCTGGATATAAGATTTGAAGATTCAGGAGGCGTTATCGGCCTTAAAGATACGTTGATTGACAATGGCGGGTGCGATATCCTGCACATTATAGGACATGCGAATTATGATGATAAAAATGGCCCGGTATTTTACATGGAGGATGAGACCGGCCTGTTAGAAAGAATAACCCCGAAGGTTTTGTGGGCTAATATTAAGGACAAACCACCGAAGATGCTGTTCCTGTCGGGATGTTATACCGGCAAAGCCAACGCCAGCGCTGGTGAATCGTTTGCCTGTCAAATGGTAAAGGAGGGAATTCCTGTGGCGCTTGGTTGGGGATTATCTGTATCGGACAGCGGTGCTGCGGCATTTGCAACCGAACTCTATCATTCGCTATCTATCGGGGATGGGATGTCAAAGGCGATTCAGAAGGCAAAGAAATCAATTGAGGCTTCAGAATACCAGACATGGCCGTTATTGAGGGTATTTACGAACGGAGAGCCGCTTAAGGCCATCATAACTGAGGGGCAGCCGGTTAAATATCACACGGACAGGGCAATCACATACGACTATCTTGAAGGGACGCAGGTCAGGGTTATAAGAGAAGGTTTTATCGGCAGAAGGAGGGAACTTCAACGTGGCATCAGGGCAATTAATGGAACAGACGGCAAATACGGGGCGGTAATCCACGGTACGGGTGGGAACGGGAAAAGCTGTCTCGCGGGAAAGTTGATAGAGCGCTTTAAAGACAGAAAAATACCATTTGTAGTACACGGGGAAATTAAGCAACCCGATATGATAAAACGCTTATATGATCTTTTCGACAGGGAGGGCATTGAATCGGCAACTAAACTTTTGTCATCGGACAAAACCTATGAAGCTAAAATAAAAGGGTTATTCAGGGGCGCATTTATAGAAAAGCCGGTTCTGATTTACTTCGATGATTTTGAACAGAATCTAAGGCGTGTCGGCGACGACCATGTTCTAATGCCTGAGCCGCTTGAGGCGGTAAGGCCATTCCTTGAGGCATTGGACTGGGCAAGACATAAAACGAATCTATTAATTACGAGCCGGTATCCCTTTAAGTTAGACGACGGTGGAGGCGACCTGCCTTCGATAAAACTTGCGGATATTCCCATGATGGCCTTTAAAGGTGCCGATTTAAACAAGAAGATTGTAGAATTAAAATATATTTCCAACAGCAAACACAAACCGCTGTACATAAAATATGGTGGCGGCAATCCACGCCTCCTTGAGTGGTTTGAAATAATTGCCAAAGAAGAGGGCAAGTACGACCTTGTTAAATTAGAGGCTGCGATAAAAGGCAGAAAAGAAGATTTTATCCAGGACCATTTAGCTGATGTTATAGCAGATACGGCTGGCAAGGATTTTAAGGAATTCCTACAGCGTTCATCGGTATTCAGGATACCGGTAACGGCAGACGCATTTAAAGCCTTTGGCGATACAAAGTTTCTAATAACGGGCGTCAACCTCACACTCATCGAGCAAGAGACACTGGGGACAGTCGACCATTATTGGGTAACACCGGTAATAAGACAAAGGCAGTGGGACAAGCTTGATGTCAACGAGAAAAAACGAATCCATAAAATAGCGTTCAAATGGTTTGATGATATTCTTGTTGAATTTATAAACAACAAAAAACCAACTGAATACAACCACCTGCAAGAAGCAGTCCACCATGCCCTTGAGTATGATAACATAAGAGGCGCATGTAAATACGCCATTGCACTTGGTCATAGGTTGGATAAACTATTGTTATATCGCGATAAATTACTTTTGCAGAAGATGGCTGCAGATAGAATAACCGATGATATGATTAAGGAAGCTATAATAGAAAAAGATGAATATGTCGCTACATTAATTCATGAACTCGGCAGATCTTTTTTAATATTTGGCGAACCCCAAAAGGCTATTGAATACTATGAACAGTCCCTTGCCATCTATATGGCGTTATTCGGAGATAAACATCCTTTTGTTGCAACAAGTTATAGCAACATTGGAGAGGCATGGAATAGTCTTGATCAATACCAAAAGGCGATTGCATATCAAGAAAAGGCCCTTGTTATTGATTTGGCTTTATTAGGTGATAAACATCCTAATATTGCAATAAGGTATAACAACATAGGCTCTGCATGGAGAGATCTTGGCGAACCCGCAAAGTCGATTGAATATCTTGAAAAAGCTCTTTGCATCTTTTTGGCTTCATACTGTGACAGACATCTTTATGTTTCAAGATGTTATAACAACATAGGGCGTGCATGGTATGACCTTGGTCAACCCCAAAAGGCGATAGAATACTATGGAAAGTCACTTACCATCGTTTTGTCATCATACGGTGATAAACATCCTGATGTTGCAATAAGTTATATCAACATAGGGCATGTATGGTCTGATCTCGGTCAACCCCAAAATGCAGTTAATTGTTTAAAAAAAAGCGTATGATATTTATTCTGCGGTCTATGGCGAAGATCATCATGAGACAAAATATTTAAAAGAAGGACTCATAAATTTAGAGCAAAGCTGTCTAAATTCTTAATCGGCATATAAGTCCCTACGAGATCTTACCATGACAAACATAGGCGGCGGTGTTGATTCACTTCAGGACTTGCAGACGATTCCCTCAACCGCTGCCCCTGCCCCAGCGCACCTCACAAAAAACTCCCCCACATATCGTTGAAATAATGCTATAATAGTTAGCCGATGGCACTGGACAGTACTCGGATTGACCCGGAGGACCCTTATATTTTATGAGACACTCTGCTATTACCGAAAGATTCATGTCCCTTAAGGGGCAAGGCAGGAAGGCTTTTATCCCTTATATCATGGCCGGGGAGCCGTCCCTTGCCGCAACCGTTGACCTTGTCCTGGAGCTTGAGGACATCGGGGTGGACATCGTCGAGCTTGGCGTGCCGTTTTCTGACCCCGTTGCCGATGGCCCCACTATTCAACGCGCCGCTATGAGCGCTATTGAGAGGGGCGTTACGCTTCGAAAGGTGCTTGATACCGTTAGCACTATCAGGAAAAAATCCCCAATCCCCATCGTCCTTATGACTTATTTCAATCCCGTAATGAAGTTCGGACTTGACGATTTCATCGGGGCCGCCTTCACCAACAGCGTTGATGGCATTATAATTCCTGATTTACCGCCAGATGAAGAGACGGATTTTATTTCCTCATGCCATAAAAATGGCCCGGATACTATATTCCTCCTTGCCCCTACATCCACAGACAAGAGAATCGGCCTCGTTGCCAGAGAATCGAGGGGGTTTATCTATTACGTGTCGTTAACAGGCATCACGGGGGCAAATATCGCCGTTGATGACCTGCTTCGGGCACAGATTGAAAAGATTCGCGCGAAATCCCATAAACCCGTGGCAGTTGGTTTTGGTGTAAAGACCGCAGAGGAGGCCGCCGCAGTGGCCGCAGTCGCAGACGGCGTCATCGTCGGCAGCGCTATCGTCAAGGCCATCGCAGACGGGCACAGCACATTCACTAAACTCGTAAAATCCCTCAGGGCGGCAATTTAGAGCCACATATATATGGCCTGGTTTAAAAAGACAAAAGAAATCGCCACCGGCAGCGACCCGTCGAAAAAGGTAAAAATCCCCGAAGGCCTTTGGGTCAAGTGCTCTGACTGCAAGGAAATTGTCTACAAAAAAGAGTTCGAGAAAAACCTCAAGGTCTGCCCAAAATGCAACTACCACAGCCGCATCGGCGTTAAAGAACGTATCAGTCTAACTGTAGACAGCGGCAGTTTTGCCGAACTCGACGCCGAGCTTCAGTCGTGCGACCCGCTTGAATTTACCGATACCGTATCATATAAGGAACGCGTCAAATCAAACCAGTCTAAGGCCGGCCTCAAGGACGCCGTCATAGCCGGGACGGCGGCGATTAATAAAAACCCTGCCGTGGTTGCTGTGATGGAATTCTCCTTCATGGGGGGGTCAATGGGCAGCGCCGTTGGGGAGAAAATGGTGAGGGCGGCGGAGGCAGCCATTGAGCAGCTCATGCCTCTCATTGTGTTTACATCGTCTGGAGGGGCGCGTATGCAGGAGGGAATCTTTTCCCTGATGCAGATGGCAAAGGTCTCCGCCTCAATAGGCCGCCTGAAAAAGCACCCGCTTCCATATATTACCATCCTCACAGACCCCACGTTTGGCGGCGTCAGCGCCAGTTTTGCCATGCTTGGCGATATCATCATTGCCGAACCAAAGAGCCTGATAGGATTCGCCGGGGCGCGCGTAATCCAGCAGACCATAAACCAGCAGCTCCCCGAGGACTTTCAACAGGCCGAATTCCTCCTCAAAAAGGGCCTTATCGATATGGTTGTCAACAGGAAGGACCTGAAGGGCGCAATCGCGAGGCTCATCAGGATGTTAAGGAATAACCCCAGAAATGCCTGACGACAGGTATGAAAGCGCGGTTTCATACCTCTATGGCCTGCAAAAATTCGGGATAAAACTCGGCCTCTCTAACATTACCCACATAACAAATCTGCTTGGCGCTCCGCAAACCGCATATAAGACAATCCACGTTGCCGGCACCAACGGCAAGGGTTCCACGTGCGCAATGCTCCAGGAGATTTTAATGGCGAAGGGCTATAAAACCGGACTTTTCACATCGCCCCATATGGTCAGATTCACGGAGCGCATCAAGATAAATGGCACGGAGATTCTGCCGGAGGATGTCGTAACCCTGACTGAAGAGATAAATCATACCATCAACGGTATTGACGGCCTCAGCCCGACGTTTTTTGAGTTCGTAACGGCAATGGCATTTTTATATTTCAAGAGGCAAAACGTCGATTGGGCCGTCATCGAGACCGGCATGGGCGGGCGTTTTGACGCGACGAATATTCTAATGCCGGAGGCCGCGGTAATAACCAATATCAACATGGACCACATGGAATTCCTGGGCAGCACAATAGAGGAGATAGCTGTAGAGAAGGCCGGGATAATCAAAAATGGCACACCGGTTATAACAACCTCACAGTCGCCTGAGGCGCTTGCGATTCTAAGACAACGGGCCGCAGAGCTGGATGCGCACTTATCGGCGTTCGGGGCAGACTTTAGTGCAACCACAATAAGAACTGACATCACAGGGACGGCGTTTAACTATTCCGGGGACAGTGAACTTGAGAATCTCAAAATCCCGTTTACCGTCGCCCACCAGGTTGAAAACGCGGCATGTGCCGTGCGAACAGCTGAATTATTGTTTAACGATATAACCGTCATAAGGCCAGCCCTAAGCGGCATAAAGTGGCCCGGCAGGTGTGAGCTGATTAAACACGCGGGGATGGATGTGCTGCTTGACGGCGCGCATAATCCAGCCGCGGCCACGGCGCTTTCGCAGACGCTTCATGGCGTATATTTAAAGCAATCGTTCTCGAATATTATCATGATAATCGGCACAATGGCGGACAAGGACAACGCGGGGATGCTTCGGGCACTCATCCCGGCAGCCGACACGTTGATTCTCAGCGCCCCGTCCTATGAAAGGGCGCAGAGGCCTGAAAATCTCCTGTTCATGGCAGAAAAACTGCAAGTCAACCCCTCAACGGCCCTCCACACGGCCCCGTCAATAGGCGAGGCAATAAAAATGGCCGCTCTGCTCTATCGCACAGGCAGCCTTATCGTCATAACCGGTTCGTTTTACACGGTCGGAGAGGCAAAGGAGGCGATGGGTGAGCGTGTACTGTTAAAAGAACTTGCCGAGTTCAGATAAACACTGAACCGATTTCCCGGCCTCCCCCTTTACCTTGTTTAACATATTGTTATATTATACTCAACCTTGAACGTACTTGCGGTATATACTGACAATGGATAAACGGCTGGTTATTGGACGTGGCCCTTTGGGTTTGTCTGATGTGGAAGATGTCGCGTTGGGTAAACTCAGCGTCTCTCTTGACGACTCACACGACTTTAACTTGCGTATCGACAGGTCCTCCGAATTTCTTGGGGTCAGGCTCTCCATGGGCGACCTTATCTATGGTGTTACAAGCGGCTACGGAGCAGATTGGAAGACCACCGTCCCCCACGAGCTTACGCATCGCCTTCCTCTTAATCTCGTCAACTTTCACGGCTGCGGCACGGGGGAATTCCTCAGTGTCTCTGAGGTCAGGGCCGCAATGGCCATTACCGTCAACAGCCTCTGCCGCGGATACTCCGGCGTGAGAAAGGCCGTCCTTGAGCAGATCACCACCATGATTAATAAGAATATTACCCCGTGTATCCCCTGCGAAGGCTCCGTTGGGGCAAGTGGCGACCTCACACCTCTTTCATATATCGCCGCCACTCTGATGGGACAGCGCGAGGTATGGTTTTTGGACACGATTATGCCTGCCGATGAGGCATTTGAACAGGCCGGGATTAAACCCCTCGTCCTGCGCCCCAAGGAAGGCCTCGCCATTATGAACTCCACGGCTATAATGACAGGGATTGCCGCTCTGGCTTACGGACGCGCCCAATACATCGCCCGCCTTGCCGCGGCCATTACCGCCATCGCCATAGACGCCCTCGGCGCCAACCACTCACACATGGACAGCCGTATTTTCGCATTAAAGCCCCATAAAGGCTCCGCAGCCGCAGCCGCGTGGATTCGCGGACACCTGAAGTTTATCGACGGCAGGGAAAACGGCTCCGCACGTTGCCTCCAGGACAGATACTCTCTGCGCTGCGCCCCGCACGTCATCGGCGCCCTGCTTGACGGCCTCTCGTGGATTTGTAATGTCCTTGAAACTGAGCTTAACTCTGTTAATGATAATCCGCTTATATTCCCTGATGAGGGCGTTATCTTAAACGGCGGGAATTTCTACGGCGGCCATGTTGCCCTTGCCATGGATATGCTTAAGACCGCTACGGCCTCTATTTCAGATCTTTGTGACCGGCAGCTTATGCTTCTTTTAAACTCCAACAGCGAATACGGCCTCCCTGATAACCTCTGCGCCCCGGAACTCTCTGACGGACAGGCACATCACGGCTTTAAGGCCATGCAGATTACCGCATCTGCCCTCACCGCAGAGGCCCTTCGTAACACCATGCCAGCTTCGTCATTTTCACGTTCGACAGAAAGCCACAACCAGGACAAAGTAAGTATGGGCACGATTGCCGCCCGTGACGCCATTCGCATTATTGACCTTACAGAAAAGACCCTCGCCATTGGCCTCCTTTGCGCCCTTCAGGCAATGGACTTAAGTGGCCTTGATAAATGCACAGACGCAAGCCGCACCATTCACTCATTCGTCCGCCATTATATCCCTATGGTCATCGAAGACAGACGCATGGATTTGGACATTACACGGGTGCTTCAGTGGATTCGCTCACGGGAACTCCCGCTGCCACCATCTGACATATCTCTTTAGTTGATGCTGATACCCGCGCTGATAGGAATTCTCATCCTGTTTATTGTTTCAAGGGCTATTGAGAAGTTTTATAAGATACCGGTAACGCTTTCGCTCGTTTTTTTCTCTGCCATCGTTGGCAATACCGTACACTTTGACATATCGAAAGTCCCGGACGAGACATTCAACAACATTGTAACACTGTTGATTCCTATAATTCTTATCCCCGACATTATGGCCTTTCACTTTACGGCGCTGAAAAAGTTCTGGAAGGAGATATTCTATCTGGCCTTTGTGTCAGTGGCCCTCTCTGTTGCCGTGGGTGCATTTATTACGCCTTATTTGCTGCCGGCATCCGGTTTTACCGCGGCGATGATGTTTGCCCTTTTTGCCTCCATAACGCCCACTGACGCCGTTACCGTAACGAGCGTGTTTTCAAAGTACAAGATGCCACGGAAACTCACCGTCTTTATCGAGGGCGAATGCCTGTTTAACGACGCGGCTGCGGTGGTGCTCTTCTCTTTCGTCGGGCTTCCGCTCATATCGGGCAGCAGCCTCACTCTCCTTTCGGTTAACGCAAAGCTCATCGAGGTTTTTTCCATGTCCATCGTCATCGGCTTTGCCATCGGCTATGCCGGGTACGTTTTCATGAAACTCATGGATGAGGCGATGATTCGTTTTGTTACGATGTATGTAGTTGCGGCCTCGTCATATGTTGTGGCTGAGCATTTCCACTTCGCCGGACTGCTTTCAATGATCGTATCCATGATGGTCTTTAAATATTTCATCGACATGGATTTAAAGAAGATAGAAGACAGGATTACCGAAGACGTCCGTGAAAAAGACATTCAAACCAAGGCCGCCCCGTTTAAGAAGATCATGGATAAACTTGCCATCACGCGGGAGGGCTTTAAGCAAAACCAGGAACTCTCCACCGTAGTTGCCCACTTTGCGAATACTTTTTTATTTGTCAGCCTCGCCTTGATGGTCGATTACCGTAAACTTCTGTTTTACTGGAAGGAGATATTCGTTATCTTTATTTTTTCGACACTGATTCGCTTTGGGATGTGTTATGTGCCAATAATATTGGGAAAGTACCCCATGCGCTGGGGGACTATTTTAAGCCTCTCCGGGATGAAGGGCGGGCTTTCAATTATTATGATTAGTCTGATACCGGATAGTTTCCAGTACTCAGATGCCTTCGGGGCCATAGTCCAGGGGATTGTCCTCCTGTCGACATTTACATACGCGCTGGGGCTAATGTGGTTTCTTAGTGTGAAACGGCACGACCTCAAGCACGACCTCAGCGTCTCGGACAAGGAGCACAAGATTCAATACGTCTCTGACCACGGCGTGAGGTTCCCAAAGATAGCCGTCAGGTCTGCGGCAATAAAGCAGCAACAGTTGATACTCTTCCTGCAGCGCTACCTTGAGGCCCTGCGTACATACCCCGAAAAAAGGAAAGCACTGCGCGAGCTACGTTCATTCAGGGAGTCCTTCGATGCCGTATCTAAGACGCTGACCGAGCTGTTTGGCAACATCAGCGCGACCAACCCCACTGAGGACATACTTGAGCGCCTTAATTCACTCATCAACAACCACCACCTGATTATCCTGATGGAGAAGGTGATATACGACCTTGCCTCCGCCCTGGCCAAAGACACGGGAAACGCCGACCTCGAAAACTTTCACTCAATCGTCCTGGAGTCAATAGACGCCCTGATGCTCACCGTCAACGAGGCCATAAAAGACCACGACGAATACCACACGAAAATCCTGATGGAATTGACCAGTGACCGCAGTGATTCGTTAAAAGAACTGCGCGCCGGTTACTATACATTGGAGTCCGCCCTGACCCCGGATGAAAAGGTCCACATCCTGAGTATCACAAACATGTGCGAACGCATATTCTGGCTCCTGAATATCTTATCGAAAGATATCAAATGCTATACGCCCACCGATGGGACAACCACACAGTGGTAATCCGGCAAAACTAAAAATTTGTAACACTTTGTCAAATATCATTCGGTACTTTTATTCTATTTTTTTCTATGGAAAAAACCTGTAAACCTCTTTTCTATGAAGCACTCGTCTGAATTCCATTATACCTGAAGCAGTATATAGGCCGATGCGGTAATCTCCAATCCTTATCTTATAAAAACCGTCATATCCTCTCATCCTTGATATTCTGGAAAAAAGCGACTCTTGATTATCCAAAGGCAGCTCTTCAAACACAAGATTCTCTATCTGTTTCTTATAAGGCATTGGCAAGGATGCAAGGTCTTTTAAGAACTGTTTCTTGTACCTGAAATCCATTACCAGGACGCTGAACGGTAATATCTTTTTGCCTGCTCAAGGCTAAGAGATTCCGTATCCTTATCATCAATCATTAGATGGTAAAGTCCGTAGTCCTCTAAAATATCCTCAATCTTGCCAAATGTCTCAATGTCAATCTCAACTGCCAATCTGTTGTTATTCTCATCTACAACGTATTTTTTTGCTATTTCCAGCATAAAGCCATCCTCCTCAGTGTCCGCCTCAATATTTCGTAGCAACGCTGATAAGCAGCCTGTCCACTTATTATTAGTTTATTATACAATATTTCTCAATATCTATGTTGAGCTAACGATGGCAACTTTTATTGTATTTCCTGACACTGAACCAAAATGCCTGAAAGGGCTTTCCCTAAATCGCGCAGTGTGGTATAATACCCCGATGATTGAAAAAGCTAAGTCCTCAAGGGCTCTGCAAATCAACATTGCCGACTACAGCGTCGATGTTGATATTGACCCTAAGTATGCACCCATACAGGATGTTATGGCACGCTACCACGGCCTTCAGGACGGCCTCACCACTTATCTGAAAGAACTCTGCCATCCCTACAAAAACTGGCAGTTCATCGTCAAAGATACCTGGACTTATTCCCTTGGATACTTCTACGAACTCACCACGCACCCAAAAGGGCCGGATGCCGCTATGCTCTATATGGATATTATCTTTGAGGCCCTCAGCTGCGCCAAAGACTACCAGGTGTGCTCCGACGCCTTTAGCCTCTTTTACCTCTTTTGCCAGAAACTTATCAAAGACACACCGAAAGATGCTGTAACAAAAAAGTATCTTCCAGTCTTGCATCACGGCTTTACACTGGCCGATGAACTCCCAGGAGAGCGCTTTATCCTCCTTGCTAAGAGCCCCTACCGCCTTAATAAACTTGCCAGAAACTTCTATGACACCATCGACGACGACTTACAGTACAACGCAATTAACGCCCTGATGATTCATTTCCTGGGCTTTACCTACTCCTACTGGCTCACCGAAAAAAACCCCGCAGACTGGTTCTCCGAGGAAATCGGCGCGGATGTCAAACCCCTGTTGTCGGATATATTCGAGCCTATCTCCCACGACGGAATAAATGGCTATGTCACACGCCTTAATGGGATTCTTAACCCTGAAGACAATGCGTTACGGGATAAACTTAAAGTTATGGTTGAACTGCCGGGGTACGGTGACATCGTCGCACATTTCAACAAAATCCCTTCGATTATATACCAAAGCAGCCTTGACGAAAAACTCAAACACCAGTACGAACTCATCTTCCTGTTTCACATTATGAACACCCCAGGCCTCTCCACTATTCACGAAGAGTCCATCAGGGAGATTAACAGAATTATTAAGTATCTTATCAATCACGAACAATACCAGGAGAACAAGGGGCTTATTCAAAAAACAATCGCTATACTGAAAAACACCGTCCGCCAGTACCCAAACACCGTCCTGCGCTGCGTGCTTAACATGGGCAAAGGCGTTTATGAAAGCAATGACAGTATGCTCGTAAATTTCTTCAACCACTCAATCCTCTCCCTTGGGTTTCAATCTCCGGATTTCAAAGGGATCAGCAACGACTGGCAAATCCTCAGCAACTCGGCCCATATAGAAAACATTCGCACCTATCTTGAGCTGATAGGCCTAAACCCTCGGTGGTCAAAAAGTCTCCTGTCTGCCCTGATAGTGAATCTTTCACTTTCTGGTGTTATAATCAAGGACACGGACTTGTTTCCCCGCGATATAACGAATCTCTTAAACAGCGACATAAGGCCGGTCTATAATCTGGCCAAGCAGCTTATGAGGCTTTTCCCCGCGTACTTTAATGAATTGGGCGCAGAGGGGCAGCTGCGAGATATTTCTACAAGAATGGACGAGTCCTGTAAACGCAACGACACGCTTATTCATTTTCTCAGAAAACAAAGCCATGTCGAAAGCTCCAATAAGATAATCTCTGTCGTTGAGGCCGCCCTTGAGTTCTGGCACACTTGTAACAAGGAGGTGCTCAAGTCTTACCTCCCGCCGGATATCTATGCCGGGCTGGAGAACTCGGGCCAATATGTAGATGGCGTCCATACGGTGATAACCCATATTTTTAAACTCAAGGGGCTGCATAGGGTCAGCGATTTATTGGCCCTTGATGAGGATTACTTTGCCGATGTCCAGAGGGCGTTAGGCCAGGGCTACGGCGCGGATTTAGAGAAAGTCGCCCTCGCCATATCGTTTTATAAACTCCTTCACCAGAAGTACAGCTCCGGCTTCAGCGAAATAGACAGTGTAATCGCCCAGGTCCACACGAGCGCCTTTCCACAGCTCGACAATCTCGTTCAAGCGATCTCAGCGCCTACCACATATGCTAAACTCGCCGGAGTCCTTGAGCATCTTGTGAAGTTGAAAGAGCTGATTCAATCGCCAAAGCAGTACGAGGTGCGCGAGGACATCTACAGAAAGCGCCATATCTCGACCGAAATACCCTCCATGTATGGCAGCTACCACGAGGTGAAATTCGACGCCCTTGGCCTTACGTTCAGGCTTGAGAGCCTTGTCAACACGCTCTTTGAGGAATTGATAGAGGGGGTTGACCTTACCTTTATCACACGGGCCACACTCTACAGGATTTACGATTACCTGAGACTCTACAAACAGGCCCTGATAGTTGACGGCATAGCCGTCAGGGAGTTCGACAGACAGCTCTATCTGCTTGAGACCGCATTGTTGGTGAGGGGTTTTACGTTTTCTCAGTTTGTCGATATATTTAAGGAATTATCACAAGTTATGAGGAATATTGTAAATGATTACTTTAATAATATGCATGTGGAGACCATTAAGGCGATTCTCCCGGGCTTGCCGAAGGAGAAACTCCTTCCGAAGTATCACTGCTCAGATGACGCAGACCTATACAACAAGGTACTGGAGATCTTTATGCGTGATACCATTGCCGCGTCTTTGGGGCTCCAGAGCCTTGACCTGTTTATTACAAGAATCGTTAACACACTTCGCCGTGAGGCCAGGAAAATCCCCGCGGACAAACACCACCTGCTCGTAACCTATAATCCCGACAACGCCGCCACATCAATGGCTACGCCAGCCCCCAATGTGGCCAATATCATTCACCTGGGCAACAAGGGGTTTAATCTTATGAGGATGAAGGGCATGGGGTTGCGAGTTCCTCCTGGGTTTCTGATAACCACCGATGTCTTCAGGTGCAGGGAGCTATTCGATATATACAAGTTTGCCGAGAAGAATTTCAAAGAAAAAGTGGCAATTGAGATGGCCGAATTGGAAAGGCTCACAGGCAGGGAATTCGGCAATCCCAAAAACCCGCTCCTTGTCTCAGTAAGGAGTGGCTCGGCCATATCACAGCCCGGGATGCTCGACTCATATTTAAACGTAGGCATGAACGAGGCCATTGTCGCCGGTACGATAGAACGTGAAGGTGAAGGAAAGGGGTGGTTCGCGTGGGACTGTTACCGCCGGTTCATTCAACACTACGGTATGTCCTTCGGCTTGGACCGCGACAGCTTCGACTCCATAATTAACCTGTTTAAAGACCAATACCGTATATCTCTCAAGAAGGACTTTAACTCTGGGCAGATGAAAGAAATTGCCATGTCCTACAAGGATTTCGTCATCGGGCAGGGAATCAATGTAGAGGACAGACCTAAAGAACAACTTTACATTGCCATCAGAAAAGTCTTGGATTCATGGGATACTGAAAAGGCCAAAAGCTACAGAAAAATAATAGGGATCTCCGACGACTGGGGCACTAGTGTGACAGTTCAGCGCATGGTCTATGGCAATATTGACAACAATTCAGGCTCCGGTGTGATGTTTACGCACAATCCAAAGCTCTCCGAGTATGAGCTTAAACCGTGGGGCGATTATGCCATATGCGTCCAAGGCGACGACATCGTTGCGGGCCTGGTGCAGACACATGCCATATCTATTAATCAGGCCAGGCGTGAAAACAGGCCGGTAGCGTTTTCGCTTGAGAAACTATACCCGGAAGTCTATGAGGAACTCGTCGCAACTGCCGGCTTTCTGATAGAAGACCGGCAGTGGAACCCCCAGGACATAGAGTTCACGTTTGAGGGAAAACATAAAGAAGATGTTTATATTTTACAGACCAGAGATATGGAAATAAGGGAAAAACAACATGAGGATACATTCGCGCAAACGCCGGAGTTATCACAGCGTCTGCTAGGACACGGCATAGGGGTAAGCGGCGGGGCGATAGCGGGGCGCGCGGTGTTTACGTTGGATGATATACGGAATTACCGTGAGGCTGAGCCAAAGACGTGCCTGATTCTGATAAGAAGGGACACCGTCCCGGATGACATCAGAGAGGTCTCTGCCTCAGACGGCCTCCTGACAGCGCGCGGCGGGGCGACAAGCCACGCGGCCATCGTGGCATACCGCCTTGGCAAGACATGCGTGGTTGGATGTGTGGATATGCTCTACTATGAAAAAGACAAGAAGTTAATCCTGAACAACAGGACACTCCACGCGGGAGATTTCATAAGCATCGACGGTACTGAGGGCGCCATCTATGAGGGCGAAATGAAAATTAATAAGACGCAGACTAAATAAATAAAATGGAGAATCTATGGGCGGAATATTAGGGATAAACGGCCTTGGAAGGATTGGAAAGCTCCTCCTGTGGCGCCAGGCCGCGGAAAGGAATTTCGATGAAATTATAGTAAACACGGGCCGCGCCGCCGGCACCTCACTAAGTGATGTCGCTTACTACATTGAGAGGGACTCCACATACGGGGCGTTAAAGAAATACCTCTATGGCTTCAAAGACCATCCTGCAATTACCAACGTAGACGATGGGACGGGGACGATGGAGATAAACGGCGTAAAGGTTACCGTCTTGAGGAAATCGAGAAACCCAAAAGACATAGGCTGGAAAGATCACGGCGCGGAGATAGTGGTTGATACAACGGGTGCGTTTGTCGACCCCGTAAAGCCGCCCGATGACCCTAAAGGCTCACTTCGCGGACACTTCGACTCCGGGGCAAAAAAGGTCATCCTAAGCGCCCCGTTTAAGATAAAGGACAAATCCAAACCCATGCCCGACGACGCCGTCACGGCCATCATGGGCATAAATGAGCATGACTACAATCCGGCCCGGCATAAACTGATCTCTGCCGCATCGTGTACCACGACCTGCCTTGCCCACATGTTCAAGCCGCTGATAAATAAAATAGGGCCAAAGAAAATCCTGACCGCCTCGATGGCCACCGTCCATGCGGCAACGGGCACTCAGGAGGTGCTTGACAGGCTTGCCAAGGCCGGTGACAAGGATTTAAGAAAGAATCGCAGCATATTTAATAATATCATCCTGACCACAACCGGGGCCGCGGACACGCTGGCCCTGGTTATCCCTGAGATGTCCCAGATTGGGTTTATTGCTGAATCTGTACGCATCCCCACGACAACCGGCTCACTAGTCATACTCATCGTCAACATTCAGGAGGAGCCGGACAGGATATTAATAGACCGCGACTACATCAACGGGATATATGAAGAGGCCGCGGCGAACTCCCCCCACGGGCATATCGTCTACTCGAAGGAACAAAACGTATCCAGCGATATAATCTCAATGCCCCTGGCTGCCGTGATAATCGAAGGGCACGAGACACACACGCGCACGGCCGAGATAACCTTCGACGCGGAACGTCTCGTCGGGGTAAAGAAGGAATTCCTCGAGGGCCTGAAAGACAACATGGTACGTATTCCCATGACGCAGACCGTAATCTACGGCTGGTATGACAACGAAATGGGCAGTTACGTAAATGTCCTGTCGATGCTTACGAAGATGATTGCCGAGGACTATTGACGGGGCTGTGAGGCAAGGTGGACGCAGCCGTCTCTTTAGCAAGGAAATCTTCAGCTGGTGCCTCTATGATTTCGCCAATTCAAGCTATTCGGCCGTCATGGCGACGGTCATATTTCCGGTTTATTATGTAAATACCATAGTAGGGAACGAGGCCGGGCTTGGGGATTTATGGTGGGGTAGGGCGATCTCCCTGAGTATGGCCTTTGTGGCGGTAAGCTCTCCGTTTATAGGCGGGATAGCGGATTATGGCGGCCTCAGAAAGAGGTTTCTAATCGGCTATTCGATGCTGACAATCCTCTCTGTTGTCCTCATGTTCGTTCTTCAGCCCGGGATGGTGTTAACGGGGTTTTTGTTGATTGTCATTGCCAACATAGGCCTTGAGGGCGGATTAGTGTTTTACAACTCATACCTGCCGGTGATAGCCGACAGGCAACATCAGGGGCGTGTGTCGGCGTGGGGATTTGGGATAGGGTATATTGGGTCGTTTGCGGCCCTGATAATGGCGCTTCCATTTGTAAAGGCAGACATGTTAAGCCTGGTATGGCCGCTTGTGGCGGTGTTTTTCTTAGTGTTTGCGATGCCGGCGTTTATAAACCTGCCGGGCGACAGGAAAGAAAAAGATGACAACAGGGGCATCGTGGAGGCTGCCATATACAATGCCAGGCAGACTTTGGGTTCGCTCAGGGCATTGTTGAAGGAACGGGAGCTGAGGCGGTTTCTCATCGCTTATTTTATATATGAAGACGGCGTGAACACGGTAATAGTGTTCTCAAGCATATTTGCCGCTTCGACGTTAAATTTTAACAACACAGAGCTGATATATCTGTTTATGACGGTGCAGGTGACGGCCTTTGCGGGGGCGATGCTGATGGCAAGGCCCATTGATATGTGGGGGCCGAAGAAGGTAATCATCATATCGTTAATCTTATGGAGCGCGATAGCGATAGTGTCATATTTCGTAACGGCGAAGGGGGAGTTTTTTGTGGTAGCCACGACGGCGGGGTTTGGGCTGGGGACGGTGCAGGCGGCGTCGAGGGCATTTTTCGCGGGATTCATCCCGCCAGGGCGTGAGTCGGAGTATTTCGGGGTCTACTCAATGATAGGGAAGACGTCGGCGATACTGGGGCCGTTGTTATTTGGGATGACATCGGCATATTTCAGGAGCCAGCGTCCGGCGATAGTCTCAATATCAGTATTTTTCACTGTGGGGCTGATATTACTGTTAAGGGTAAAATCCCCGCATGAAAGGCCTATTTAACTATGCCGAAGATTTTAGCGATGAGGTCAAGGACTTTAGGGTTGGATAACATCATGACGAAAAGCAGGACAAGGAAGTATAGTTTTTGCTGAAGACGCGTCTCCTTATTATCGCCCTTCATATCTGACCTCAAAGTATTTATTTCGCCTTTCACAAAAGATTCGAGTTTGTCGATTTTACCTTCAAGCCGCGCTATCTCGGTTTTAATCATACCCTCAAGGCGATTACTTTCGGATGTAATCATACCCTCAAGGCGATTACTTTCGGATGTAATCATACCCTCAAGGCGTGCTACTTCGGATGTAATCGTACCCTCAAGGCGCGCTACTTCGGATGTAATTGTACCCTCAAGCCGTGTTAGCTCGGTTTTATAAGCCCCTTCATGCTTAATAAAGTCGGCTTTATATTGTCCCTCAAACTTAGCAAAGTCCCCTTTATACACACCTTCGAACTTAGCCAGGTCTTCTTTGTTGACCAGTTCTTTGGATAGTTCCTCTTTAAGTTCAAATTTCTTTTGGATGATGACGGAGTTGGCGTGTGTTTCGATGGTGTCAAGGGATGCCTGTATAGCTATGCCGAGTTTGCGGGCATCCTCTTTGCCGATAGATTTCTCTATCAGGTCGTAAACCTCTATGGGCAGTGTCGCAGCCATGTTTATATTATATACGATACGAATAAAAAAATAAATACCTTGCGGCCTCTCAGGACGTCATGCGCAAATAGGTATATTCATAACCTGCCGCGCTATGGTACAATAGCGGACTACATATTACGAAAGGGGTATAACGGGATGTTTATAAGATACGAAGACGCGCCGACTGAGGTGGTAGAGATAGTGGACGAGGTCAGGGGTGAGTTCTTTCCTGAACTTGTGAACGTGAACATGAAGATAATCTATGATCTGAAGGCAAGAAAGAGCAGGGGGAGCCTCGTCCTTGGGAGGATTCAGAAGACGAACGAGCTAAACAGGCTGCTAACCAAAGATGCCACTATTAACGAAGAGGGGTATGACTTCTTCTTATACCTCGATAAAATGGTCTTTACGCATGTAGATAAAAAGGACAAGGTAAGGATAATAAGGCACCAGCTTCGGCACATCTACATAGATCCGGAAAGCGTAAAAAACCCCTACAAGCTGACAGTTCCCGACATAAGGGATTTCTCAATAGAAATGAAACTAAACAAAGACGACGAAAGATGGGCCGAACGAGTTATGGAAGTAGCCCTGTCCCTATACGAAACCGAAAAGGAAAGCAATAAACCGGCGTTTTCTATGAGTTAAGGCGTACAGTAAATGGTTTGAATTACTCTGTGTATTTAAGATATTGCAGACGTTTATCTTTAATATGCTTTGTGATCTCAACTTTTAAATACACTTTTGTGCCATTGTCGTATATAACATGAAAGTCTCTCCATGAAATACTTTTTGCCATTGTAGCGTTATAACATGCAAAGTTCTTATTTATGTCAAGAAACACTTTTGGATACTTGTTTTACTCTAATCGTTCACGCAGCATAGCCTTAGATTTTGCATCAAATGATTTACATTGTTCTACGGTCTTATTATCGATTTTATAGTATTTATTCCATTTAAACAATCCATCTATATTGTCATAATAGATACCATTAAGAATCGTTGTATTATCAATAATGGAACAATTTAAATATGCATTATCTAAATCAGCCCCTTGAAGGTTTGCCTTTGCTGGTTACGGCCTTTTATTTTTTGAATATTTCGCAATCGACAATAAAACAAAAAAGGGGTATTATTGGAAGATAAGAAAGATGAATACCGACAACGACAGTATAAAAAAATACTACTAATGCTGTCTCAAGCCAGGCAGCCTGCCGTTTTCCTGCCTGAGTCTCTCTGGAAAGCGTACCAATATGCCGGCATGTTCTCAATGGCTGGTAGAATTTATTTTAAGGGCAACGTATGCGGCAGTGTCCCGGTGTCCCTGCAATTTGACAAAACATTATCACATATACTATGATAGGCATTCTGGTACGAGCTGGTACGAGTTAGAGAGCACATAACAATACGCAAGGAGGCCGGTACACAATGTATGCGATAATAGAAATGGGTGGCAAGCAGCACCGCGTTACTAATAACGAGATCCTCAAAGTAGAGAAGATTACAGGCAACGAAGGCGACACAATCACAATAAATAAGGTGCTGTTGCTCTATAAAGAAGAAAAGCTATCCGTAGGAAAACCCTACGTAGAGGGCGCAGAGGTCAGGGCCAGGCTGGTGTCTGCCGGCAGAGACAAGAAAATTGAGGTATTTAAGATGAAACCCAGAAAGGCCCATAGAAAACACATCATGCACAGGCAGCCATATACAAGGATAAAGATAGAAGAGATTATCGGAGGTTAACACATGGCACATAAAAAAGGCGTAGGAAGCACAAGAAACGGCAGAGACAGCAAGGCTAAGCGCTTGGGGGTTAAGAGATACGGAGGACAGGCCGTTACTGCGGGCAGCATCCTGGTCAGGCAGCGCGGGACGCATTTCCACCCCGGTACAAACGTAGGCATAGGCTCGGACGACACGTTGTTCTCGAAAATAGACGGTGTGGTGAAGTTCGAGAGAAAGGACAAGACGAGACAGAAAATAAGCGTATATCCGTTAGCGGTCCAGGCCTGAGCGTAATTATCCATAATTGTGAGTTAGTGGGGGGGTGGATGCCCCCCATTTTTATTTATTTCTATTTCAGCAGGCGCGGCCTGTGAAGTTTGTCGATTATGTAAAGGTATATGCGGCAGCCGGGCATGGCGGCAGGGGAAGCATAAGTTTCCTCCGTGAGAAATATAAACCCATGGGTGGCCCCGACGGTGGCGACGGCGGCAAGGGCGCTGATATCATTGTCAGGGCCGACGCGCAGTTAAACACCCTCCTCGACCATAGGTATAAAAAACACTACAAGGCCAGAAACGGCGGACACGGCAGGGGCAACAACAAGCGAGGCGCCGACGGCCCTGATCTGATAATAAAAGTTCCCACCGGCACGGTGATTAAAAACGCCGATACCGAAGAGGTCCTTGCCGACCTGACATCAGACGGCAGCGAGGCCATTATCCTGCAAGGCGGCAGGGGCGGCAAGGGCAATGCCCACTTTAAAAGCTCTACGTACCAGTCTCCAAAGTTCGCCCAACCCGGCGAAGACGGCCATGAGGCCGAGCTGATTCTTGAATTAAAATTAATTGCCGACGTGGGTTTAATAGGAATGCCCAATGCGGGCAAATCCACATTAATAGGGGCAATCACCGCAGCCAGGCCCAAGATAGGCCCATATCCATTTACCACACTCGTCCCCAACCTGGGGGTTGTGAAACTGAAAAACTATATGAGCTTTACAGTGGCCGACATACCGGGCATCATAGAGGGGGCGCACGATGGGGCAGGGCTGGGACTAGAATTTTTGCGCCACGCCGAGCGAACCTCCTTGCTGCTTCACCTGGTAGACATATCGCAACACATCGAGGAAAGCCCGGTTGAGGCGCTTGAGATAACCAACCGTGAGCTAGGCCTCTACGGAGGCGCACTTGCCTCAAAAGAACAAATCGCCATAGGGACAAAGCTCGATGTTGCCGGTGATGGTGCGCGGCTGGATATGTTGCGGCAGTACTGTGAAGCCCACGGGATTACCTTTTTCGCCATTTCGGCAGTGGCTGCCACGGGGCTAGATTCTCTGGCAAGCTATGTCTCATCAAGGCTTCTCACGCTGAAAAAAACACACAACGCTTTTACCTGATACGATGCTCACGCCACAGGTTAACTTCGCGCCATGATTATTATAGCGGTGCGCGCCGCCGCTTGACTTATGGCTGTGTTTATATTAATATACCTGCACGCTATGAAAAACTTGATTCACTTATTAAAAATCCCGCTCTTATGGATACTTGCCGTGCCGTTTTTGATTCAGTGCGGCGGAAGCTCCACTCAACCGCCACGGGCGAAGTACATTAAGCCCTTATATAAGTGGGTAGAGCTTGGCCCTGGCGGCGCTGTTATCGCGCGGGCCGTAACAAAAGGGAATGTCTGCCCGGACATTACAATCGACTCCACACCCGTATCCATGAACACGCGTATCGCTAAAGAAAAGGACAATTGGGACATAACGGTATGTGAGTTTAACATCCCGCCAGAGGCAAAAAGCGTATTAATAGATAGTACCCCACTGCCTTTGATTAATAAAAAATCTCTTTCCCGCGTCCTGGTAATCGGAGACACCGGCTGCAGAATCACCGACGAGGAGGTGCAGGCCTGCAACAGAGAAGACGCCTGGCCATTTCCCTCAATTGCCAATGCAGCCGCCCAATATAAACCAGACTTAATCATCCATATCGGGGACTATGTATATAGAGACTCGCTCTGTCCATATGACTTCGACGGCTGCCGCGCTAGCCCCTACGGCGACAACTGGGACTCATGGGAGGCCGACTTTCTCTCCCCCGCAAAGGCTCTGCTGCCGGCAGCCCCGTGGATATTCCTCAGGGGTGACCGTGAAAACTGCGTGCTGAACCACCAGGGATGGTTTCGTCTCCTTGACCCTTTTCCCTATTCGCAGAAGTGTGAGAATTTCTCCGAACCCTACAACGTCGACCTTGACGGCCTCACATTAAGCGTAATCGACTCCACAAGCGCTAACGACATCACATACGTCAGGGCAAAGTCCAGTAGATATGCCACATACCTTAAGACCTATGAGAACACTACTGCCGGGCACCGTTGGTTTCTCACGCACAGGCCGATTTGGGCCGTGGCCGAAGACCCGGGTATCGAAGAAAACCCTAATGACAGGCTCTTTACGTTAAACCACACGCTGCAGACGGCCTTCGCCTCTGCCGAATGGGACGCCCTGCTGGCAAAGTACGAGATGGCCATCTCCGGGCATCTGCATGTGTTTGATGTGTTTACCTTCAACGAGCAGGGCACTCCGCCGCAGGTTATCGCTGGCAACAGCGGCACACTGCTGTACCCGGGCATAACAGCAAAAGTGCCGGGCTACAAAATAGGCCACAAGACCCTGAAAAGCGTAAAAAACGTATCCGCCTTCGGCTTTACGACAATCGAGCCGGCTAATGACGGCTGGGGTGTAACGCTAAGAGACAAAAACGGCAAGCCCATAACGTCATGTACCGTAGAGAAAGGCTCTGCCTCGTGCCGATAGCGGACGGTGTCATCCGGCTTTGGACAGCAAGTCCATTTTTGGTTTCATGTAAGTTAAGCAAAAGGCAGGCACCAAAGTAGAGCGCTGTACCTGCCTTTTTAGATGTTAGATTATTTAAGGCCTAAGTCGGCGGCGGCGGCTTTTAAGTCAGCCTCGTTGGTTTTAACTGCGGCCATCATCGGATTTTTTGAATCTTTTGCGGCCTTTATCATGGCATCGGCGGTCTTAAACTTTGCCAGTATTGCTGCCTTATCGGGAGAGGTCTTTCCGTTGTGGCATGCGGCGCATTTGTCGAAGCCTCCGGCCATTGCCATTGAGGCAAATCCAAACACTAGTACTATAGCCATTGCTATTGTCTTTTTCATCGTTTTCACCTCCTTCTAATCATGGATTTTATTTACTTATGTGCTTCTCTTTCAATATGAGCAAAAATTATACCACATGTAAACTTCTGTGTCAAATGCGGCCCTCTCGCATTATCGGCAAATTGCCACATATATGGCAATTTGCATTTCAGGGATGGTAATCCCGTTATGGGGAGGTTGTAAGCGCACGTTATAATTTTTGTGCTGCAAATGTTATATTTAGCCAATCAGCAATTCTCAATGAACGGAAATATCTTTAAAAATTGAGTGGTTACAATCTTTTAAGAATATATTTTTAGCGGTGTTCTTACAGATATTGCTTATATATCAATGGCTTATATGTATTTTCAATGAGAAGTGCTGTTAGCCAATAGATGCGTTTGACTATATCAAGTTTGATTTGAACGGCTGTTTTTATTGGTCTGCGTATTAACTTTACCTGCTGTTGCTTTTTTGACATCGCCCAGCGATGCGACGATCTTTGGTGTGGTGGATGGCTATTGCCATAGAGATTTCAGGAGTTCCCCCGAAAAAAATAGGCAAGCCAAGCGAAGCAAATGAAAAACAAGGGAAAAACGGAAATGGGAAGTGGCTGGGCAAAAATTCAGGCAAAAATGGGGGAAGTCCAGGCGAGTAGTTG
>PEAC01000198.1 GCA_002753305.1 Nitrospirae bacterium MYbin6 | reverse complement strand
CCCTGTCCCTCCCGTCTTTGCTTGGTCTTCACAAACCTATTTTAACAGCTTCGACGGCGGGCAGGGTATCCTTTTATTTTTTTACCGGACACTACTGGTGCTTATTAATAGTTCCAATGTCTTGGAATCGCCGAATTCGTTGCACTACTGTGGCGTGAAGTCCACAATGTCTATCAATACGAGAATGCCATTTTCCTGTAAGCCCTTATCTTTAGAATCACCTGCCATACGCCCTCCCTCTGTGCAAAAATAACCGCGATTTTTCAAACATTTGAGAAATCGCGATTATAATCCTATAATGGCCTATAATTGGTCGCTTTAGCCCTTAACTCGTCTTATGATCTCGTCTGCGACTTCCTTCGTCCCTACCGCTGTGGGGTCATCCGGCGTGGGTTTCATGTCGTAGGTGACGTGTTTGCCCTCTTTGATTATTGAGGCGATTGCATTGTCCAGACGTGTGGCTGCATCGCGCTCGCCTATGTAGTTTAACATCATTATTGCTGAGAGCATCATCGCCATTGGGTTTACCTTGTTTAGGCCTTTATACTTTGGCGCGCTGCCGTGTGTGGCCTCAAAGACCGCCATCTCACTGCCTATATTTGCCCCCGGGGCAAGCCCCAGCCCGCCTATCAGCCCTGCCGCAAGGTCTGATACTATGTCGCCGTACAGGTTCGGCAGCACCAGCACGTCATACAACTCCGGCTTCTGCACCAACTGCATACACATGTTGTCGATGATTCTGTCTTCGTAAGCGATGTCGGGATATGACTTCGCTACGTTATTGGCTGTCTCTAAGAACAGCCCATCGGAATGTTTCATTATGTTTGCCTTGTGGACTGAGGTTACCTTCTTTCTGCCATTTTTTCTGGCATACTCAAAGGCAAACCGAACTATCCTCTCTGTGCCAAAAACAGAAATCGGCTTTATGCTTATGCCTGAGTCGGCAAGAATGGACTTGTTCGTCTTTGATTTTATGAAATCTATGAGTTGCAACGTCTCTTGCTTGTCCTTTTGAAATTCTATACCGGCGTACAGGTCTTCGGTGTTTTCCCGCACTACGACAAGGTCAACATTGGGATAAACAGACCGCGCCCCCTCATATGACTTACACGGGCGCAGGCAGGCGTATAAATCCAGCTCCTGCCTCAGCGTTACATTTACACTCCTGAAGCCCGTTCCAACCGGCGTTGTTACCGGGCCTTTAAGCGCTACCTTATTTTTCTTGATGCTGTCTATGACGCGCCTGGGAAGTGGATCACCCTCGGCCTCAAAGACGTCCGTACCCGCGTGCTGAATGTCCCAGTTTACTGAGACACCGGCACCGGCTATCACCCTCACCACTGCATCAGTTATCTCCGGCCCTACGCCGTCACCCGGTATCAGCGTTATATTATGTGTTGTCATAGGCTTAACCTCAGTATCCCCCTTGCTTCGTCGGGATGATTTGCGATTAACCTCAGCTCATCGTCTGTCAGCGGTTTTTGCGTGTGGAGATTTGCGTACTGGACTAGCTCAAGTATCTCTCTGGCCTCATAGTCGCTGTTAAAGTGAATCCCCAAGCCGTCATACACATGCCTGAAGCCCGTAACGCCGCCATATGC
The DNA here is from genome assembly GCA_002753305.1 of Nitrospirae bacterium MYbin6. Classification (GTDB taxonomy): domain Bacteria; phylum Nitrospirota; class Thermodesulfovibrionia; order Thermodesulfovibrionales; family Magnetobacteriaceae; genus Magnetominusculus. The sequence continues at coordinate 1,404 of PEAC01000198.1, read as the reverse complement.
CCCTGTGGTTATCACCCTGCCTGTCTGCAGGAGGTCTGGCTCGCCGCGCCCTACTTCCTCATAGTCATAGAGTTCATAGTTGCGCCGGTCTTTGAGTGTGCCATCGGCGTGAATGCCGGATTCATGGGCAAAGGCATTAGCCCCAACACCGGGCTGGTTAATTGCAATTGGAAGCCCAAAGGCATATGAGGCATAGCGCGCAATCTTCCATGACATCTTTAGATTGACTTCGTCGCTCACGATCCCTTGCTTTATGAAATATGGAGAAAACTTCAGCGCCAGGAGTATCGATACAAGGTCGGCATTCCCCGCGCGCTCACCGTAGCCGTTAACGGTCGTGTTGACATATGTGTCTATCCCGCACTCGATTGCGCCGCGTGCCCCAGCTATGGATATCGCTTCAGCCATGCCGAGGTCGTTGTGGCAGTGCATCTCTATGGGGAATTTCGTCCTTTCTGACAGGGTCTTTATCTTTTCGTACATGGAAATCGGGTCTTCACTGCCAAGCGTATCACAGTATCTGAACCTTGAGGCACCGTTTTCCTTCCCGGCGATAATAAATTCCTCAAGTTTATCTATGTCAGTTCTTGAGGCATCCTCGGCGTTTACCCCAACGGTCTCTGCCCCCGCGTCTTTGGCCGCCCTTAGTGCCTTTACCATCCCGTCTATTACATCTTTAAATGTCTTCCTGCCCTGAAACTTGCCCTGTATGAGAATGTCGGACGTGGAGGCGGAGATGTTTATATGCTTCATCTTCGGACAATTCTTAAATGTTGTTTCGATGTCCTCTACCACAGCCCTGCACCAGCCCTCGAGATGAATCTGCTTCATAACACCTTTTTCAAACAGCTTTAGATTGGAATTGATATATCCAACCTCATGCTTTAGTGTCGGGAACCCTACCTCGGACTGGAATATCCCCATCTCGTCGAGATAGATGTTGAGCATCGTCTTTGACAGCTTAGGAAGGAGTATCCTGGACGTCTGAACGCCGTCACGATTCGTCACGTCAATGATGTGTACAGTGTTTGCCATTTCTCTTAACCTCTTTCGTTCGGAATTTTAGACAGTAACTATACTATATTTTATTTTTAATATCAAGCAATTTTTGTTATAATCAATTTTATGGTTGAGAGTGTGCAAAAAATGAGAGGTACATCGTGAAAATGGCAAAAAAAACGGCATTAATCACCGGAATTCTTGGGCAGGACGGGCCATATTTGGCTCGTCTGCTTCTTGACAAGGGATACAGGGTCTATGGGCTTATTCGCCGGTACTCTAATCCCAACTTCAGTAACACGGACTATCTGGGCGTTACCAGCGGCATAGAGTTTGTTACCGGTGATATGACCGATGAGAAATCCCTTATGTCCATCATAAAACTCATCACCCCCGACGAGGTAT
>PEAC01000197.1 GCA_002753305.1 Nitrospirae bacterium MYbin6 | reverse complement strand
AAAAAAAGGAATGGCAACTATATCGAAGGAAGCAAAGGCCGGGTAAATGCCTATTTTTGCACCATCAACTCCTTTTTTCAGATATTCAAGCGGTCTGCCAGAAAAAAATGCCTCGAAGTCTTTCGGGAACACGTCGTTAATAAACACGAGGTCGCCAACTCCCCACGTAATTATTTGCCTGCCCAATCTTACATCCCACGCTGAAGATGTGAAATCAAAATATCCTTCCCGCAGCTCAAGCCGTGCTTTAGCATGGTCGTATAGCGCGTCGGTCTTTACGAAGATATGAAAAGGGTCTTTTGACGCATCCAGCTTCAACTGTAATCTCTCCTCTGCCAGTTTGAAGTCACCGCCATTGGGGTTTGAATAGGCAGTATCAACTGAGTAATTGCCCTGCAAAAATCCATGTAACGATATTTCTGAGGCAGTTGCAGTGGAAATGAACAATCCCATGCCAATAAAGATATATAAAAAGACCGAGTTAATCGTCATATATAATCCTGCAGTAACGGTTACTCTGTCCATTTCTTTAAAGGCTGCCTGAGATACCTTTCTGAAAATAAGCTGTCGTCAATATCTATGTTGTAATCTACGCTTAAGTATTTGACTTCAGTTGTGTGTCCGCTCTGGTGATTTTTCATTGTCCTCTTTGTAACCGTTGGAAAACCTTTTACCTCTTTAATCTCGTCGGATGTGTAGAGCCGGTGAGGGCGACCCCGTTGTATTGGCCGAGGCCACTTTTACCTCTTTAATCTCGTCGGATGTGTAGAGCCTGTCGAGTTCTCCCTTTTTATTGTAATATTCCTCTTTCAGGGGCAAGTAATTCCCTTTGTCAATCCATGAAAGCTTATAGTCATAGTTCATATCGCCTGCCTTAGGCGTACTCTTTATCACATAGCAGTCTCTATTGTTGAAACCTTCTTCCTTTGTGACTGCATGGGCGTCATCTTGTATGTCCCTTCCTGAGACATCTTCATAAGTGAAGTCCGAACCGGCAAAGCTTGACGATTTATCCTGAGCGGCAATCCTTCGTACCATGTTGATAGCCGGAACAAAAAGCCATCGGTCATCATCTCGGGCAGGATATTTATATACCATGAAGGTCATATCTTTTACGTCAGTTGGTTGAAAGAAGTACATAAAAATTTTCTGTTCCCCACCGGCTTCACCATAGTTTTTTCTGAGCATAGTCAGCTCTCTTATCCTTTCCTGCCCACCCTTGCCGATTAGTTTCATCATCACCCTTGCCTTAGAATCCTTGCCCGGGTAAAAAAAAGCATCCTGTGATTTTTTAATAACCTCATCGCCACTCTGTGCAAAACCCGTTACAGGGAACACCATCAAGGATAAAACTATTATTATCCATCTCATTGTAAACCTCCATGTTGTTGTTTTTTTCTTGTAATCAGAAAAACACCTGCCATAATCAACACTAAGACAATACCAAAGGCAGCGGCTGCGGGAAGGTACCCTACACCGCAATATTGGTAGATTGCAAGTTCTTTTGGTTCGTTAAATCGAACTCCATACCTATCGATTACAGGCAGGAGAGCTTCAGCAGCAAAGGCAGATAATAGTATTGCCAACACCCCGATGCCTGCCTCATACTTGCCGCAGGCAAGTCTGCCAATACAAGTCCCGGGGCACATGCCAAGAAGCGCCATCGCTATACCGAATAATCCGCCCCCGATAAAGTGGGTTGCCCCCCAGTATGGTTTTATCCCAACCTCTATATCCATACCAGAGATTTTTAATAAAACCGTGCCTAAAACTATCGTAGCTAACGTCGTTATCATAAATCCATACAATCTGAAATCTTTCAACAGCAACGCACCCATTATCACGGAGTAGCGTAGAGCGCCCGCCTTCCACAGTGCAAATCCGAACAAAAAACCTATGATTAAACCTGACAGAATATCCATTTTATTCCTCCTTAATCTTGTTGATAAGGTATTTGTTCCCCTATCTCTTTGCCTTTATTAAAATAAAGACAATTAGCGGTTATAATTGCCGCGGTGAAAAAAGAAAGGCTTGTTATAATACTGCCTATCGATAGAGTAGAAACACCGGTGAGAAATGCCCCTGTCGTGCAGCCACCGCCAACATTCGCACCTATACCTAAGAGAAGGCCCCCCGCGAAAACAACCGCTATTCGTTTCCATATGCTTTTCCCGAATCGATTTCCCCACATCTGCGCAACTCCGTTAATCTGAAACGTATGCGATACTCTTGATGCGGCGAAACTGCCAATCAAAATGCCTCCAAGCATCGCAACCGCCCATGTGTCAGTTCCCCTTACCGTCCCGATAAAAACGGTATTTTCAAGGTATTCAGGGTTAAAGACATTGACAATCTTTCTTACGACGGCGACAAACGCCCCTGCTACGGCAAGGTTCTTCCCTGCCATCATTGCCATTAAAACCGCTGCACCGGCAGTAACACCTGCCACAGACCAATGCCATTCATTCTTAAACAGACTGTTCACTTTCACCGTTACCTCCTTTTAGCAGCCAGTCCTTTGTCAATACGATCAAGGCCGGCAGATATAGTATTGTTAATAGTGAGCTTAACATCATCATAGTCACAATAAAAGCCCCAACCGATATGTAAGGCGTAAGGGGTGCAAAAAGCATTACTGCAAACGCTGAGGCAAAGAGTATCGCGTTACGAACGATGCCCTTACCTGGCCTTGCAGCAGTCCACAACAAGGTTTCATTCAAGTCTCCACTTTCTTTAAATCTCTGCCTGAACCTGCTTACGAAATGGATGGCAAAGTCAACCGCCATTCCAAGAGAAAGACACGAGAGTACCGAAATCGGCATATCGAAGTCCTTCCCGACAAAACCGACAACCCCATAGATCAGCAGTATCGTAAACAAGAGCGGTGTATAACCGACAACTGCCCACTTTATCGAGTGGAAATTATAGGCCAGTATAATAAACACGACGACGAGTGCGATAACAAACCCCTTGACCATATCCCCTACGACCTCGTCATTCCATAC
>PEAC01000196.1 GCA_002753305.1 Nitrospirae bacterium MYbin6 | reverse complement strand
ATGCCAAAACCCGCCGCAGCCCCTGTGATTATAGCTATAAGCACGTATATGATACTAATACTATTCATTTCGTTTGTGCCTCCTCTGTTGTAGTCGATTTTTTATCTCAATCTCAAAACCCTGTGAAGAAGGTTCATAAAAGACCCTTGGATTTATTAAATACTCCTGTTGCACAAAATGCCCAGGATAGTCATGGGGATATTTGTAGCCAGTTACGCCGAGTTTTTTTGCCCCCGCGTAGCTGGAGTCTCTCAGGTGTGGCGGGACAGGCTGCGTCTCTTCTTTTTGCACAGCGGCTAAGGCAGCCTCAAGGGCCATGTAGCAGGCGTTGCTCTTTGGCGCCTGGGCTACGTATATGGCCGCCTGTGAAAGGGGTATGCGACCTTCGGGCAGGCCAATTCGCTCCACTGAAAGGTATGCCGATACGGCAACTCCCAGTGCGTGCGGGTCTGCGTTTCCTACGTCCTCGGAGGCGCATATGATGATTCTTCTTGCTATGAAAAGTGGGTCTTCGCCTGACTCCAGCATCTTCGCCAGCCAGTAGACGGAGGCGTCGGGGTCAGAGCCCCTCATGCTCTTTATAAAGGCGGATATTGTGTCATAGTGCTCGTTTTCGTCATAGTACAGTGTCTTGTCATAAACGGCGTCTTTGATTGTCTTGAGGTCTATGGTGGCGGCGCCCGTGTGCCTTGCCGATAAAGAAGCCAGCTCGAGGATATTAAGGGCGCGCCGTGCGTCGGCACCGGCCATTGAGGCCGCATACTCAAGGGCCTCTGCGCTTAGGCTTAAGTCTCCGCCATAGCCCCTTTTATCTGCCAGTGCCCTTATAAGGATGGCCTTTATGTCTTCGGTAGACAAGGGATTAAACCTGAAAATCATCGTCCTTGAGGCAAGGGCCGGCGTAAGGGCAAAAGATGGGTTTTGTGTCGATGCCCCGATTAGTACAATCCTGCCGGATTCAATGTGCGGCAAGAGGGCGTCTTGCTGAACTTTATTAAAGCGGTGAATCTCGTCGACAAATACGATTGTCTTAGATGGCGAGGAAACGGCCTCTCTGATGTCCTTAATGCCCGCCGTGACGGCATTGATCTCTATGAATTCAGACCTGGTCCTGCGGGCAATAATATGGGCAAGCGCAGTTTTCCCCACGCCCGGTGGGCCGTATAAGATTATAGAGACGATCTTGTCGCCTTCTATGATATTCCTCAAAGCCCTACCCTCAGAAAGTATATGTCCCTGCCCTGCTATTTCAGATAGGTCCATGGGCCTGAGCCTCCAGGCCAACGGCGCTTCCCGAACCTCGCTATGGCAATCTTTAAATAAATCCAATATATAATCCTTAAATAGTTCATCCTACGGGACTTGCCCGTAACCCAAGCTTGTCAGGGCTTGTCAGGCAGCCTGACGAATTCGCAACGCTAACGCGCAAACTACTGCTCATGCGTAAGCATCAGGCGCAGAAGGCAGGATATATATCAGGAGGTTCGATAACCCTGTTAATTAAAACAGCAAATTATAACTTTTTAGCCTACCGCCCTTAATCCGCCGCCGTTGGCCTATATGCGGCCTGGGTTAACGGTCTAATGCCGGTTGTTATTTATCTGCAAACTATAACGCTCATTGTTATAGGGTTAACAATAAAATCTCCTTTGCTGCCTGCTGTAACTGATACTCGCAATATCTATATATAATTAAACCCGCCCTTGCGGTGTACATAAAAAAGTTAAGTCCCTGTTTTCACAGGTGGGTGCCACCAAAAACGCGTTGGGCTTCCGCAACGTACGGCATGCTCTCTGAGCGTCCTTATCCAGGCTCCCATTAATCATGTAAGTCGGAATAACTTTCTCATATAACCACCAGCAGGGCAGGCAGTTTTGCCCTCTTATATGTTTTATAACAAAAAATCACTATTAATTGCAAGTACATTATGAATAAAAAAAACTCACGGCAGTAGTTGCCGTAAAAATAACTCATACGCTATCATATAAATGATTGGGTTACGGGCATCGCCCTAACAGAGAAGACCACCGGGAGGTTTACTTATGGACAAACAACACATGCCTTTAAAAGAGGTACGGGAACTTGCGCAAAAATTTACGCCTCAGGAAATTGAGACCTGTATATCCCAGCAACTTCAGGACGGGGTCAACGAATGCAGAATGGGGACATCGACCGACCACGTTGTCAATGAGCTGTCAAAGGCCGAATTTGTACGCACGAAAATGGAATCCGGCGTCTCACTCACCGACGCGATGCGTGAGCTTGCAAAAAGTGTACGCAGGGTGCAAAGCGGCTTTAGCGGTGAAGGCTAATCTTACACCGTTTCACCGGCATCATTTTATTGGCATGAAATTGCCGGTGGATGCCTTATCTCCGGAAGTATTGCCAATCCAGATATGGACTTTTGCCTCTGCCTGCCACGTACCCGGGCCGGTTATATGGATTACGCAATTTTTATTTGGCTTTTTATACGCAATGATTGCGTTGTTTCTTGCAAAGGACGACGCCATAAATTCCCAACCTTTTTTCTGCATCTGCGCCTTGAAGAACCTGACGACGGAATCTATGGTTACATTAGCCGAGTAAACCAATGACCCCCCTACAAAAGTCGCAGTGTTCATTAGGATAGACTCACTCTCCACGAGTTTCAATTCTTCGGGTACGTCAACATCCTCAAAATCGGTACCCATTAATGAAAGATGCGAGGGGACTGGAGGTGGCGGTGGTGCGGTTGGATTTCCCTGCTGGGCCTGTTCGCTGTCGCTTTTGAATAAATTCGACCCGGCGCACCCCGCCGTTATCACAAACAGACACATTATTATAAATAGTATATTCATTCTTTTATTCATATTTAAAAGCCCTCCGTAAATATTATCTTAAACAGTGTAGCATAGTGGTACTGTCTGGTGCAACTGTGGTGTGGTGCCCAAGCTCCGTAAGCGTTTAGATAACCCCACCCGGAGATTTTCCGGCAAGAGCATCCCTGTCGACATATTGCGGGAGCAGGGATTTGTAATCATCT